>MUMD01000299.1:203-13754 GCA_002155895.1 Streptomyces rochei | reverse complement strand
GTACGGGGCCGGCCGCGTACGTCAGACCGCACAGAACCGAGGCGGCGATGATCCATCCGGCATGGGGCCGCTCGCCGGTGACGGCCCGGACGGCGGCCAGGGAGAGCAGGCCGATGACCAAGAGGTGCAGGCACCAGGCCAGGGCCCGGGGGGTCGGGGTCAGGGCGGGGGCGGCGGAGTTCACAGTGTGTCCAGGTTACGAAGGCGAATGCCGGAATGCCTCCATCGAAAGTTAGAACCCGCGTGCCGTCTTCCGGCCCGTGAGGTGCCGTCCTGCGTCAGACGCGCACGCGGGGGGCCAGGGGAGAGGGTGGAGCCATACCGTGCATCCACCGCTGGAAAGGACAGGTCAGGGCCGTGTTCGTCGCCTGGAGAGACCTGAAGTTCGCCAAGGGGCGCTTCGCCCTGATGGGGACCGTCATCGTACTGATCACCCTGCTGGTCGGGCTGCTGTCCGGGTTGACGGCCGGACTGGGCCGGCAGAACATCTCGGCGATCATGTCGCTGCCCGTCGACAAGATCGCTTTCCAGGCTCCCGGCGGCGGGCAGGACCTGTCGTACTCCGACTCCACCGTCACCGAACAGCAGTGGAAGGAGTGGTCGAGGGCGCCGGGGGTCGAAAGCGCCGAGCCGCTGGGGATCACCACGACCAGAGCCACCGCGGGAGACAGGAGCACCGGGGTCTCGGTCTTCGGTGTCGAGCCCGGCTCCCGCCTCGCCCCGGACAGCGAAGGGATCACCGGCGGAGCGGTTGTGCTGTCCACCGCAGCCGCCGACGGCCTCGGTGTCGAAGCCGGGGACGCTCTGGTTCTGGCAGGCCGGCACCTGAAGGTGGCCGCCGTCGCGGGCGATGCCCACTTCAGTCACACCCCGGTGCTGTGGACCAGTCTGGACACCTGGCAGAAGACCGCGCCGTCCACCGGCACCGACGACGGTCCGAGCGCGACCGTCATCGCCCTGAGTACCACCTCCGAGGTCGATACGGCCGCCACCGACCGCCGGGTCGGCACCAAGACGGTCTCCACCGACGACTCGCTGGCGGCGATCGGCTCCTACACCTCGGAGAACGGCTCCCTGCAACTGATGCGCGGCTTCCTCTTCGCGATCTCCGCGCTTGTCATCGGCGCCTTCTTCACCGTCTGGACCGTCCAGCGCAGCGGTGACGTCGCCGTCCTCAAGGCGCTGGGCGCCTCCACCGCCGGCCTGCTCAAGGACGCCCTCGGCCAGGCCGTCGTCCTGCTCGTCGGCGGCACCCTTATCGGCACCGGCACCGCCGCCGCCCTGGGCGCACTCATGGCCGACTCCGCCGTGCCGTTCCTCCTCACCCCGGGCACCGTCCTGATTCCGGCCGCCGTGACCATCCTCCTCGGTGCGCTCGGGGCCGCCCTGGCCATCCGCCGCATCACCTCCGTCGACCCGCTGACCGCCCTGGGGAGTGTCCGATGACCCTGGCCCTGACCGACATCACCCTCACCTACCCCGACGGCGACACCCGCCTGACCGCGCTCGACCAGGTCAGCCTGGAGGTCCCCCAGGGCAGCCTGACCGCTGTGGTGGGCCCGTCCGGCTCCGGCAAGTCCAGCCTCCTCGCGGTCGCCGCCACCCTGATCACCCCCGACGCCGGCACCGTCACCATCGATGGCCAGAGCACCACCGGCCTCGATCGCGGCGAGTTGACTGAACTGCGCCGCCACAAGATCGGCATCGTCTTTCAGCAGCCCAACCTGCTGCCCTCGCTCACCGCCGCCGAACAACTCCAGGTCGTGGCCCAGATCGGCGGCCGCAAACCCCGCACCGCACGCGACCGCTCGATAGAGCTTCTCCACGCCGTCGGCCTCGCCGACCAGGCCGGCCGCCGCCCTCACCAGCTCTCCGGCGGCCAGCGCCAGCGCGTCAACATCGCCCGCGCCCTGATGAACGACCCCAAGGTCCTTCTGGTCGACGAACCCACCAGCGCTCTCGACCACGAACGCGGCGGTGCCGTCCTCGACCTCATCACCCACCTCACCCACCAGCAGGCCACCGCCACGATCCTGGTCACTCACGACCGCGCTCACCTCACCGCCGCGGACCAGATCGCCGAAGTCCACGACGGACGCCTGCACCTACCGGCATCAACGCGCTGAACCGGCAACCCGCCAAGCGGTAGCCCTTGCACGCAGGGGACGTCGAGCGCGGTGTAGCTCCGACGACCCGCTCGTCGCCGTGCAGATCGACGCGCTGCCCTGGCACGCGATGGACTGGTTGGAGGCGGGCATGCCGCCCGACCCGGCCCCCGCACCACCACGTGCTGCTTGCTGGTCCGGTCCGCACCCAGGCTCGCCGTGGCGGAGGTGACGACCGCGGCCATGTCCTCACCGGTGTACGTCACGGTGTCACCGCGACGGGCGGTCCAGGTCGAACCGTTCTGCACGGCCTCCGCGTCGGAGGCGCCGGTGCCGCACTTCTTCGAGTTCGGCGCGGCCGTCGGGGCGGAGGAGGCGGGAGGCGGTGGCCGCCGGTGTGCTCGCGGAGGCGAAGGCCGCCGGTGTGCCCGCGAAGGCGGAGGGCGCCACGCTCGACCCGGCGGACGCGGAAGGACTCGCCGAGGGTGAGGCGGAGAAGCGGTGCCGCTTCGGCCCCGTGGCCGTGCCGGGAGTCGCCACCTTCGCGCTCGGCCTCCTCACGCTGCGCTGACTGCCGCGAGGAGCCGGACGCGGCCGCCGAGGAGCTCCCGCGCAGACAGGAACAGGCCGCTTCCTGACCGCCGGCGCACGGCGCACACCCGTCATGCCAACTCCCGTACGAAGCCCACCCCTTCCGGGCGTCTCACGAGAGTGGCGCCGTTCGGCGCACGGCGAACGCTCAGTACGGTCGGGTCAACTCTGTCGGAGCGGCTCCGGTTCGTCGGCCCGGCCGACTTGCTGGGTGAGGACCCGCAGCGCATCGGACGAGGCCGGGTCGTTCGCGGTGTAGACCTCGACCCGGTGGTCGGGACTTTCGGGCTGGAGCCACACCTGGTAGTCCACGTTCACGGCGCCGACGGTGGGGTGCTGCAGGTGCATGGAGCCGACGGTGCAGTCGGCGACGTCGCCGGTCGCCCACATCGTCGCGAAGTCGTCGCTGTGCATGGTGAGTTCCCCGATCAGGCCTGCGAGCCGTGCGTCGGTCGGGTACCGGCCCGCGGTGAGCCGCAGATAGGCGACGTGGACGCGGGCCAGCTCGTGCCAGTTGCGGTACATGGCCCGGGTGTGGGGGTCGAGGAAGAACATGCGGGGAATCGACGGACGCTGCTCCGGGTCGCGTGGCGCCTCGTAGGAGATGTGCTCGGCGAAGAGTGCGTGCCCGGTGCGGTTCCAGGCGAGCACGTCCCCGCGCCTGCCGAGGACGAGCGCGGGGAGGGTCTCGCCGAGGGACTTCAGGAGCGTGAGGACACGCGCGTGCGGTTCCTCGGAAGGCGGTTGGCTCAGGCCGGGCTTCGCGGAGTGTCGGGCGAGGTTGTGCAGGTGGGCGGTCTCCACCTGGTCGAGCCTGAGCACGCGGGCCAACGCGTCCAGCACCTGCTCGGATGCCGTGTCGGCCTGGCCCTGCTCCAGGCGCGTGTAATATCCCGCGCTCACACCGGCGAGCTGGGCGAGCTCTTCACGCCTGAGGCCGGGAACGCGGCGGGAGGTGCCGTAGGTGCGCAGGCCGATCTCGGCCGGGGTGACCCGGTCGCGGCGGCTCTTCAGGAACGTTCCGAGGCTCTCCATGCGTTCGAGCTTAAGTCGCGAACCAAGCCCGTGGGTGTACCTGTCGGGTGTACCCACAGCACGGGGATGGTTGCGGCACTCACGGTGCCGGACCGTCGAGGGCATGACTCGACAGCATGCACACACCTCACCCGGCCTGCGGGCCTGGCTCGGGCTGGTGGTGATCCTCGGGCCGGTCCTGCTGGTCTCGATGGACGGTTCGATCCTGTTCCTGGCGATGCCGAGCATCACCGAGGCCATCTCTCCCACCGCCGACCAGGCGTTGTGGATGCTGGACATCTATGGCTTCGCCGTCGGTTCCCTGCTGGTCGCCTTCGGTAGCATCGGTGACCGCTACGGCCGCCTGAAGCTGCTGATGATCGGCGCGGCCGTGTTCGGTGTCGGATCCACCGGGGCGGCGTTCGCGCCGACCCCGGAGCTTCTCATCGCCTGCCGGGCCCTCATGGGCGTGGCAGGCGCGACCCTGTTGCCCTCGGCGCTCGCGGTGCTCAGCGAACTGTTCCCCGACCCGAAGCAGCGTGCCCGGGCGATCGGGGTCTTCGCCGCCGCGTTCGCGGCCGGGTTCGCCATCGGTCCGGTCGTCGGAGGCGCGCTGCTCGGACAGTTCTGGTGGGGCTCGGTCTTCCTGGTCAACCTGCCCGTCATCGCCGTCTTCCTGGTGCTCGCGCCGGCCCTGCTGCGCGAGGTCCGGGCGACTCGGACCGGCCGCGTCGATCTGCTCAGCGTCGTGGCCTCCGCCGGGGGCCTGCTGCTCACGATCTACGGCATCAAGCACCTGGCCGCAGACGGCTTTATGGTCCTGCCGGCCGTGACCGGGCTGCTCGGCCTTGCGATCCTGACGTTCTTCGCGCTCCGCCAGCGGCATCTCGAGCACCCGCTGATCGACTTCTCCCTGTTCCGTGACCGCACCTTCACGATCGCGATCATCACCGGGCTGCTGCCGCTGGCGGCATGGTCGGCGGCGGCCTACCTGTCCGGCATTTACCTTCAATCCGTCCTGGACCTGAGCGTCCTGCACGCGGCACTGCTCGCGCTCCCCGGAGCGGCGGTCCTCACCCTCACCTGCATCTTCACCCCCGCCTTCGTCGACCGTATCGGCAAGAGAAGCGCGCTCATCATCTGCCACTTCACCATCGCCGGCGGCCTGCTTCTGTTCCTGCCCACCACCATCACCGGTGGCATCGGCTGGTACGTCGCCTCGACCATGATCGCTGGAGTGGGCTACGGCATCTCCTTCAGCGTGGTCGCCGACACCGCCGTCGGCGCAGTCCCCGCGGAGCGTGCGGGTTCGGCCGGCGCGATCGCGGAGACCAGCAACGAGATCGGCAACGCCCTCGGCATCGCGATCCTCGGGTCGCTCGCCGCCCTGATCTTCCGCCTCCAGGGGCCGGACCTCGCTCCCACCCTGGACGAGACGCGCCACCTGCCCCTCCTCCTGCCTGCGGCGCTTGAGGATGCGAAGAGCGCCTTTGTCACCGGCCTGCACGCCGCCGTCGTGGTGGCCGCTCTGCTGCATGCCGCGCTCGGGGCCGCCGCCCTGCGTTGGCTCTCCAAGCCGACGGCCGACGACCCCGGTGGGAACAGCTCCGACGAGCCCGAGCAGCAGCAACTGGCGGGTATGGCCTGAACCGGCTGGTGCAGTCCTCCCCGCGGATTCGCCCGCCTCACCTCAACCGGAGTGGCGGGCGCATCCGAGCCCGCGAACGCGCTACAGAGCGCTGCGCCAGGACGAGCAGGACCGCGGCGGGTACGGACGCGACGACGGCGGTGGCCATGATGGCGTTCGCCCACGCCAGAGGGATCATCAGAACCGTCACTGCGACCTGATCCCGCCGGGGCGGACGCCCCCCTGGGCTCCGCCGCCCGCCAACCGTCGCAAGACGTCCTTGAGCGAGCTGGATCATGGTCACACCCTCCGTCACTTGTGATGTAGTCATGACATCTGGTGGCAGGACCTTGCCTTCTTATTGGGATTCAGCTCCCTCGGGGCCGAGCGGAGTGTCGGCGGCGACCAGGTCCGCCAAGTCCTCGCGGCGGCATACCTCCGCGACCTGGTCGGGGGTACAGCGTCTCGTCCGGGTTCGCCTTCAGGTCGACCAGGAGGACGCGGTCACGAGACCGTCCACCACGAACGCTGTCGTGTTCGCCCGCTCGCCGTATCTGAGTGGCTCAGGGCACGTGCACCGTGGTCCCCGGAGTTCGAGGCGGCTGTTGTGGCTGTGATGAGCAGGGCTTAGGCGGGAAGGAGATCAGTGAACTCAGGGAGGCTGCAGTGGAGCGTGATCGGGTCGGGCTGGCCGAGGTACTGGCCGCAGCGGAGGATGCCGCGCCGGTGCGCTCACTCGATGTCGTGGCGCACAACCTGCGCGAGCGGTTCGGCGCGCGTTACGTGTCGTTCCTGTTCGTCGACGTCGTCGGCCGGCGTCTGCTACGGGTCAATGACGACGGGACGGCGCCACAGGAACACGGCGCCGATCAGGTTCCCCTGGCCGGCAGTCTCTACGACGAAGTCCTGCGCACTCAGAAAGTGGTGCGCGTGCCGGAGGGCACGCACGGACAGCGAGTGCTCGCCCCAGTGACCAACCGCGGAGACACCATCGGGGTCCTCGAGTTGCGTCTCACCCACGTCACACAGGACGTCCGGGAACAGGTCGAGGAGGCCGCGCACGCGCTGGCGTACATCATCGTCACCGACCGGCGCTTCACCGACCTCTACCACTGGGGCAACCGCACCGCCACGGTCACCCTCGCAGCGGAGATCCAGCGCCAGCTCCTGCCCTCGGCTCCCTCCTGCGAGGCCGCCGAGTTCACCCTCGCCGGCGCCTTGGTCCCGGCCTCCGACATCGCCGGTGACACCTACGACTACAGCCTCGACCACGACACCCTGCACCTGTCCGTCACCGACGCCATGGGCCACAACGTCGACGCCGCCCTCATGGCCACCCTCCTGGTCAACGCCTCTCGCGGAGCCCGCCGCGCCGGCACCGACCTCGCAGAACAAGCCCGCCAGACCCACCAGGCCCTCATCGACCACGGCAGACGGACCTTCGCCACCGGACAACTTGTGCGCATCGCCCTGGACGGAAGCAGCGCCCAGCTCGTCAACGCCGGCCACCTGTGGCCCCTTCGGCTGCGTGACGGCACTGTCGATGAGATCAAGCTGCACATCAACCTCCCCTTCGGCGTCCCAGTACAGGGCGCCTACCAGGTACAGGACATTGACCTGCGCTCAGGTGACCGCCTCGTCTTCTACACCGACGGCATGCAGGAACGGCAAGCAGAAGCCGTCGACCTACCGCGCCTGATCCGCGACACCGCGACCGAGCACCCCCGCGAGGCCGTACGCGCCATGGTCACCGCGGTCACCGACGCCTGCAAAGGCGACGTGAAGGACGACGCCACCGTCCTCTGCCTGGACTGGCACGGCCCCGTCCCTGAACGCCGAGGGGATACCGACGCCTGACCTGGCCACGTGCAGGGCGAACGGCCCACGCCCGCACTGCTGAGCCGTCCACGAAGGAGATCACCATGGTCACGCTGCGCCTCGCCATCATGACGATGCAGTGCCCCGGCGCGGCGCGTGCCGGGGAGGGAGCAGAGACGGAGGCCGGTCCGCGCACGCGGGTGGTGTGCGGAACGGTGGCCGGTGGTCACCGCGCCGATACCGCCAGCTCGCGTGCCCACCTCACCCAAAGGGCCCCGGCCGGACAGGGCAGCGCCCGCGCCAGTGATCGGGCACGGTCCAGTTGCCGTGTGCCCTCCTCAGGACGGGCGAGCCGGGTGAGGGCCCCCAAGAGCCGCCCGGGCCTCCACCTCGGTGAGGCGCTCCCGCGTGCGACAGGCCTGACCTGATGCGCCACGGTCGGTCAGATGACCGGTGCAGGTTCCTTGGTGGGTCGGGTACCCCGCGTCATGAACACCGCTGCGAGCGCTGCCACGGGAGACATGAGCACACCGTAGACAGCAGCGGGCACTGTAAGGCCGGCGCTGCCGAGTACGCTGATCGCCAGGGTCATGGCGACGGCACTGTTGTGTACGCCGATCTCCATGGAGCATGCGATCGACTGCCGCTTGTCGAGTCGGACCAAGCGTGGCACGACGTACCCGGTCGTGAGGCTCAGAATGCGGAACCAGCGCCGCCGGCTCTACGTCCAGGAGGTAGCCGACGATGCTGCTCCGTTCGGCCACCAGCGAGCCGATGATCACCGCGACGAGGACCGCGACCGACAGATGCCGAATCGGGCGGTCCATGCGCCGTGCGAAAGCCGCCGTGCGACGGCGCACGGCCATGCTGATCGCTACTGGCACAAGCACCAGGGAGAGGACAACGCCTGAAGACCGGTCACCTGGGCGAACGGGCGCTTAGCGTCGAACACTGAGCCGCCGCCGTGTCCGCGCTGTCCGGTGACGTCACCAGGTGCGTGCGGTGCGGTGCAGATCGTCAAAGCTTGCGTGGAGGTGCTGCCCGAACGTGCCGTGATGCGGATCGGCCAGCCACCGGGCTGCGGCACAGTGGTACGCGGTGACGGAGACGGCTGCGGTCAGCGTTGCAGCAGGGTCGGGAACGCCCCGTGCGCGCAGCGCGCCGGCGATCGCAGCGGCGAGGGCTGCCAGTTTCGCCCCTTCGCGCTCCCGCAGGTCAGGGTGGGCGTCGAGGATGTGCCTGCGGCGCTGTGCCGCGCTCCGACGCTGGTCGAGCCAGTCACTGTCAGCAGTGAAGACCGCGCGGATCGCGTCGAGGGGAGACTGCTCTCTGGGCGCCCTGCAGAGCGCGTCTCGCACCTCGGCGATGAACGAGTCCTGTCCGGGGAAGAGAACCTCGCGCTTGTCCGAGAAGTGGTTGTAGAAGGTGCGCTCGGTCAGGCCTGCGCGCGTGGCGATCTCGGCCACGGTCGTGCGTTCGTAGCCGCGCTCGGTGAACAACTCGATCGCGGCTTCCTGCAGTCGTTCCGGCGTGCCGCCCGGCCATCGTGCCATGACAAGCAGAGTAAGGACTGCAGAGCCTGCAATCAAGCTGTACAGTGATTGCAGAACCTGTAATCACCGAGATGCTGCGCGGACGATGCTCGCCGCGGCGGTGAAGCCGACGGGCCCTGCGGCCCCGACCAGGCGAAGGAGCTCGTGATGAACACTGTCGGGAAGAGGATGGGAGTGTTTCTGGGAGGCACGTTCGCGCAGGACCCCGGCCTGACCAACCTCGTGGACCGGGCTGTGGAACTCGCGCACGAGGTGGCCGACGCCGGGATGGGCACGGTGTGGTTCGGGCAGGCGGCGGATTACGACGCGCCCCAACTCGCCGCGCTGGTGGGCCGGGCGGAACCCAGAATCGACGTGGGCACCTCGGTCGTGCCGACGTACCCTCGCCACCCGCTGTTGCTCGCGGCGGCGGCGAAGACCGCACAGGCGGCTACCGCGGGGCGTTTTCGGCTCGGCGTCGGGCTCGGCGCGCGCACGGTGCTCGAGCCGCAGTTCGGCCTGCCGTATCCGCCGCAGATCAAGCACCTGCGGGAGTACCTCATCGCGCTCCGTCCGCTGCTGGACGGCGACGACGCTGCCTTCGTGGGGCGGACGCTGTCGTCGCGCCCGGCCGGCCCGACGGCCGTGGCCGGAGCCGCGCCGCAAGTCCCGGTCCTGGTGGCCGCGATGGGGCCGCGGGCCCTCGCAGCGGCGGGAGAGCTGGCCGAGGGGACGATTCCCTTCCTCGCCGGACCGCGCACCCTGGCCGAACAGATCGTGCCGACCATCACCGAAGCCGCCGCAGCGGCCGGGCGGGCGGCCCCGCAGATCGTGGCAGGCGTGCCCGCGGTGGTCACCGACGACGCTGCGGCCGCCCGCAGCCGCGTCTCGGCCGCCCTCGCCTTCTACGACGGCATCCCTTCCTACCGGAGGGTCATAGCAGGCGAAGGACTGTCCAGCGCGGCGGACTTGCTGATCGCCGGCGACGAGGACACCGTCACCGCCGGGCTGCGCCGCTACTTCGACGCCGGGGCCACTGAAGTCATGATCACCCACACCGACCTCTTCGACGCCCAGGACCGCGCTCGCACCTGGGCCATCAGCATCGCCGACACGATGCCGGCTTGATCGGAAACGGCCCCGCTGCCGATCCCCGGCACCGCCCCGCGCGACCGACGGGAAGCAGCCTGTGCTCCAGCAAGATCATCAAGGGCATTGATCCGCTCGCGTTCCCCAAGGAGGCACAATGGCCAATGAGCTGAACCACATCATCGTCCATTGCCGCGACCGGCGGGAGTCCGCCGCGTTCCTGGCGGAGTTGTTGGGAGGGCCGGCCCCGTGCGACTGGGGTCTGTTCACTCAAGTGGATACAGCGAACAACGTCGGCATCGACTTCGCCGACGCCTTGGTCCCGCCGGACCGCATCAACGAGAGCCACCTCGCTTTTCTCGTGACCGACGACGAGTTCGACGGCATCCTGGCGCGCCTGAACGATCAGGGAATCACGTACTGGGGTGACCCGCAAAAGACCGAAGAGGGTGAGATTAACCATCTGTTCGGCGGACGCGGGGTCTATGCACTCGATCCCGGCGGCACGGTTCTGACCGAATTCATCACCGCTCCCTACCCCTACTGCTGACTGAGGGCTTCTGCCATCCGCCGAGCCGCGAGAGTGACGCATGGAGCGATCTCGCAGCGCTTTGATCGCCAGTGGCGGGTGTTTTAAAGGAGGATGACGGTGCGTTCGCCGGGTGCGTCCTGGTGGGCCCACGCCGCCTCGACCTGGTCGAGCGGGAAGGGGTTCGGGCGTACGGCCATGCCGCCTGCGGCGATCGCGGCGACGAGCTCGGTGAACTCCCGTTGCATGACGTCCATGGGGACCGCTCCGATGCCGCTGCCCAGGACGCGGAACGCGTTGGAACGCATGGCGTGTCCGGACAGCGTGATGGTGTCTCCGCCCATGCCGCCGATCTGTACCCAGTCGAGCAGACGGGTGTGCTGGGTACGCGCCCCGAGGACGGCGCGCATGGCGAGTTCGGTGGGAGGCCCCCATACGTAGTCGAGGACCACGTCGACCTCTGCGGCGGCTTCGGCGAGCGCGGCCGCGGTGGCGTCCTGGTCGGGGGTGAGTCGGACGACGTCGTCCGCGCCTTCGGCGGTGAGTTCGTCGAGGCGGCCGCGGTTGCGCCCGGCGGCGATCACGCGCTCGGCTCCAAGATGCTTGGCGACCTTGACGGCCATAGATCCGGCGTTGCCGGTCGCGCCGTGCACCAGGACCGACTGCCCGGCCCGAAAAGGCACCCGGGTGCGCAGCGCGGCCCACGAAGACAGGGCCGGGTTCATGGTGGCGACCAGAAGGGCGGGGTCGGTTCCGTCCGGAACGGGGATGGCGGTGGCCGGGTCGATTGCGATGCGCTCGGCCAGAGAGCCCGCGCCCATGGGCATGACGAAGGCGAGGCTGCCGTCGGCCCGGCGGACCACGGCGTCGGCGCCGGCCAGGGCAGGCAGTGTCTTGGGGCTGGTGTAGTGCTTGCCCGCGGCGATTCCCTTGGTGGCGCGGTGCACGCCGACGGCCAGGACATCCACCACTTCCTGACCCGGGTCGGCCTCCGGCGCGGGGATGGAGCGGAAGTGCGGCGGCTCGTCGAATGACTCCACGAGCGCGGCATTGATCATGGGCATGCGCGTTTCCCTTGCTTGATGCATGACCCCGCTAAGAAACGGAGTCGTTTCCTATTGCCTCAAGCGTACGGCTGCAGGTTAAGATACGCAAGCGGATCCAATTGCGTGGCCACATCCTGTGAGAGTCGACATACGGGGGTACCAGTGAGCGAGCGGCATGGAGAGGGCGCCCCCACCCGGCGCAGGGGCGCCACTCTGGAGAACGCGATCACCGATGCCGCCTGGGCCGTACTCGTCGAGCACGGCTACAACGGCTTCACCTACGAGGCCGTGGCAGCCCGCGCCGGAACCAGCAAACCGGTGCTCTACCGGCGCTGGCCGCAGCGCGAGGACCTCCTCATCGCCACACTCACCCGGTACTGGCGCCCCCTCGGCATCCCCGACACCGGCAGCCTGCGTCAAGACGCCCTCACCCTCCTGCGTGCGGTGAACGCCGAGCGGGGCCGCACGGTGATACTCCTCCGCATCCATCTGGCGGACTACTTCCGAGAGACGGGCACCGACTTCAACGATCTGCGCAGCCGTCTCCTCCCCGCGGACCGGACGCCGCCCTTCGCGCAGCTCGTCGACCGGGCCGCCGCGCGCGGCGAACTCACGGATGTGCCGCGCTCCGCACGTGTGGTGAACCTGCCCTTCGACTTGGTGCGCCACGACATGCTGATGACCATGGGCCCGGTGCCGGACGAGTCGATCGTCGAAATCGTGGACACGGTGTGGCTGCCCCTGCTCGGCCTGTCACCCCACGCCACGCACGCAGGGCACTGAGCCCCCCGTACGACGTTCCTCACCCTGGAGCGTCAACGCTGAAGACGCCCAGGCCACGGTCAGATGCGTACCCCGTCCAGGCCGAGGTTGTGCCGGGCGGTCGACTGCTGGTCCGTCGAGACCCGCATGTAGACCAGGTTCGCCACCGAGGGGGCGTACAGCTGCCGTCCTGCCGTGTCCGGTCCGGAGTCTGGGGCGCGGGTCTGCGCGTCGAGGAGCCCGCTGAGATTTGGCGGTTTCTTACGGAGTGGCGGCTCGGTGCCGTGAGGATGGGCCTCAGCGGGTGGCGCCGGGCTGTCCTGGTCAGGCGCCGGCGCCGCCGTCGACCGGCAGGATCGCGCCGGTCACGTACGAGGCGCGATCGCTGAGCAGCCATGCGGCCGCCTCGGCGATCTGCCGGGGCTCGCCCATCCGACCGAGCGGGATCGACTTGGTCATCTGCTCGACGATGCCGGGGGTCGCCGCCTCCCAGGTGTCGATCATCTCCGTGGCGGTGCCCCCGGGAGTGATGCCGTTGACCCGGATACGGTCACCGGCCCAGTTCACCGCGGCGGTCTCGGTGAGGCTGTTGAGCGCGCGCTTCATGGCGCCGTAGGCGGGCAGGGCCGGGTTCGCGCGGCGGCTGCCGATGCTGGAGGTGTTGACGATCGCCCCGCCGCCGTTCTTCCGCATGAGAGCGGCCTCGGCGTTCATGGCGGTCCAGTGCGCGCGGAAGTTCACGGCGAACTGCTCGTCGATGTCCTCGTCGCTGGTGGTGTGGACCGGGCCGAACTCCTGCTGGGGGACCGCGCCGTTGTTGAAGGCGCCATCCAGCCGTCCGTGCAGCTTTTCGACCTGGGCCACAGCCGCGCGGATGCTCGCGCTGTCGGCGAGGTCCAGGGTGAAGGCGTCGGCGCTACCGCCCACGGCGCGGATCTCCTTCACGATGGTCTCCAGGGCGTCGGCGCTGCGGGCGGCGAGCACGACGGCGGCGCCCTCGGAAGCGAAGAGCCGGGCCGCGGCCGCCCCGATGCCGCGGCTGGCGCCGGTGATAAAGATGATCTTGCCGGCGAGCAGGCCGACGGGAGCGATCTCAGTGGTGTGCGTGTTGTTCGTCATGGCAACAGCGTCCAGTCGGCCGCCGGCCGGATACAGGCACAGCCAGTACTACGATCCGCCGCCGGGCGGCGCGCACACTGGCCATATGGACAAACAGGAACTCGGGGCATTCCTCCGCAGCCGCCGCGAGCGGCTCCGCCCCCAGGACGTAGGCCTCCCCGCCGGCCCGCGACGCCGCACCCCAGGGCTGCGCCGCGAGGAAGTGGCCGTCCTCGCGCACATCTCCACCGAGTACTACATCCGCCTCGAACAGGGCAGGGCGCCACGCCCCTCAGGCGACGTCCTGGCCGGGATCGTCGGCGCCCTGCGGCTCACCGAC
>MUMD01000299.1:0-165 GCA_002155895.1 Streptomyces rochei | reverse complement strand
CGGCTTCGTGATGTCCGCCGCGTGCGAGGTCCTCGCCTGGAACGACCTCGCGGCCGCCCTCATGGAGGACTTCGCCCCGCTCACCTCCCATGAGCGCAACCTCGCCCGCCGGGCCTTCCCCGGACCGCAGTACGCCGAAGAGACGCTTTACGGGCTCTCCGACGC
>MUMD01000298.1 GCA_002155895.1 Streptomyces rochei | reverse complement strand
GTCCGTCCGGACGGACGGGCACGTGGCCCAGCTCGCCGGCGAAGCCGCGGGTGCCGCGCAGCAGCCGCCCGTCGACGACGACGGCCGCACCGATACCGATCTCGGCCGAGACGTGCAGGAAGTCCCGCGGGGTGCCGTCGCCCAGCCAGAGTTCGGCGAGAGCGCCGAAGTTGGCCTCGTTGTCGACGGTCGGCGGCAGCTCCGGCGGCAGCAGCGCACCCAGGTCGGTGTCGTGCCAGTCCAGGTTCGGGGCGTGCACGACGGTGCGGCCGTCCCGCGCCACCAGGCCCGGCACGGCCATCGCGAGCCCGGCCGGCCACAGTCCCTCGGCCTCGACCTCGGCGACCACCTGCCGCACCAGGCCGGTGAGCTGTTCGACCACCGGCTCCGGGGAACGGCCCCGGTTGCTGCCGTGGCGCACCACCCGCGACCGCAGCCGCCCGCGCAGGTCCACCGCGCAGACCGCCAGGTGGTCGACGCCGACCTCCGCCCCGATGCCGGCCGGGCCCCGCTCGCTGACGGCGAGCGCGGAGCCGGGCCGCCCGACGCGGCCGGGGCGCTCGGGGCCCAGTTCCTCCAGCAACCCCCAGCGGACCAGGTCGTCGACGAGGGTCGACACCGCGGCACGCGTCAGCCCGATCCGGGAGGCCACGGTCGCGCGCGACAGCGGACCCTGAGCGCTGACGGTGTGCATCACTCGGGCGAGGTTGCGCCGGCGCATGCCCTGCTGGGTGTCCGGCAGTGCGCGCCCGGGACGGGCCGGTTCGCTGTGGGCTTCGTGCGGCGGTGCGGTCATGCCTCCGTCAGTCCTTGGTCGGTCTCTCGCTCGTCCGGTCCTCGGTCACACACCCGCCGACGCCGACGCCGAGTCCGAGGCGGCCGGGGAGCACGGCGGTCCCGGATCCGTCCGGCGGTGCCCGAGGACGCTCCCGGGGAAGCGTCCGTGGACGTCAGCGGCGACCGGTCACCGTGGCCGCACCGGCTCCGGAACGGGCTCCGGAACCGGCATCGGCACCGTCCCGGGCGGCCCGGACCCGCCATGGACGGTCCGCGACCGTGCCCGCCGACGCCCTCGTCCGGCCGGGCGAGGTGCGGTGCGGCTCCGGCCGGCCTCAGTCGGAGCCCGGGCCCCGTTCCAGCAGGGGCGCCGCGTCGGAGAGTACCCCGGAGATCCTCGCCAGCGTCGCCTCGTCCCGCTCCACGGCGTCCAGGACCGGCCCGGCCGAGGTCTTCCAGCGGCGGGCCACCGCCGCCGCGTCCTCGCCGGTCAGCAGGCCGGCCGCCTGGGCGGCGGCGCCGAGCGCGACCAGTTCCCGGGCCTCGGGGATCTGCACGGGGCGCCCCGACAACCTCCGTACGGTCTGCTGCCAGGCCTTCCCGCGAGCACCGCCGCCGATCAGCAGCAGCGGCGCGGACGGGTCCGCGTCGGCGTCCAGGACGAGGTCCAGCGCGCCGAGCAGGGAGTGGACCGCCCCGTCGTAGGCGGCCTGGAGGAGCTGGCCGGCGGTGGTGTCGTGACGCAGTCCGTGCAGGAGGCCGGAGGAGCGCGGCAGGTTCGGGGTGCGCTCGCCGTCCAGGTAGGGGAGGAGCGTGACACCGGTGCCGGGCTCGACGGCCTCCCGGTCCAGGCCCACCAGGGCGGCGACGCGGTCGACGGCGAGTGTGCAGTTGAGGGTGCAGGCCAGCGGCAGCCAGTCGCCGCGCGCGTCGGCGAAGCCCGCCACGGTCCCCGTCGGGTCGGCGAAGCGGTGCCGGGAGACGGCGTACACCGTGCCGGAGGTGCCGAGGCTCATCACCGGCACGCCGGGCCGCAGCCCGAGGCCGAGTGCGGCGGCCGCGTTGTCACCGGTGCCGGCGGCGACCAGGGTGCCCTTGGAGAACGGCAGGTCGTGGCCGTCGCGCACGGTCCCGGCCACCTCGCCGGGCCGCACCAGACGGGGCAGCAACGCGGGGTCGAGTCCCACGCGGGCGAGGGTCTCCTCGTCGTACGCCTCGGTCCCGGACGCCCACCAGCCGGTGCCGGAGGCGTCGCCGCGGTCGGTGGTGCCCTCTCCGGTGAGGCGTTCGGTGAGGTAGTCGTGGGGGAGCCGTACGGCCTTCACCGCGCGGACCGCCTCCGGCTCGTGCTCGGCCAGCCAGGCCCACTTGGTGACCGTGAACGAGGCGCTGGGGACGCTGCCGGTGCGCTCCGCCCAGCCCTTGGGGCCGCCCAGTTCCTCGATCAGGCGGCGGGCCTGCGGGGCCGAGCGCACGTCGTTCCACAACAGGGCCGGGCGCACCGGTTCGCCCCGGGCGTCCAGCGTCACGAGACCGTGCTGCTGACCGCCGACGGAGACCGCGGCGGCCTCCCGCGCCGCGTCGCCGCACTGGTGCAGGGCCTCGCGCAGCGCGTCCCACCACTGGCGCGGGTCGCTCTCGCGGCCGGCCCCTGAGGACACCGTGTGGGGTGCCTGACCGCTCGCGACGACCTGGCCGGTGGCCGCGTCGACGACCAGCGCCTTGGTGGACTGCGTGGACGTGTCCACGCCGACGACGAGCGGACCCTCGGCTGCTGACATCGGGCTTCTCCCTCTTCCGCGGCTCTGCGGGATCTGACGTGAGCTTGCTGTCCGGACTCCCGGCCCGCCGGAACGGGCCCGGCTGACCTGGGCTTTCGTGCCGCGCCGGCCGTGGCGGTCCGGACGTCACTCCTTCGGGGACACCTTGTCCCTTCCCAGGAACGTGTGTGCATACTAATTTGTAAAGCGCCATGACGAAATAGTCGGCAGCGAGTGATCGGCAGCGAGTGAGGAGCCGCGGAATGAACTACCAGCCCACTCCCGAGGACAGGTTCACGTTCGGTTTGTGGACGGTCGGCTGGCAGGGCCGGGACCCCTTCGGTGACGCCACCCGACGGGCTCTCGACCCGGCGGAGTCGGTGCGCCGCCTGGCCGAGCTGGGCGCCTACGGTGTCACCTTCCACGACGACGACCTGATCCCGTTCGGGTCCGACGACACCGAGCGCGAGGGCCACATCAAGCGCTTCCGGCAGGCACTGGACGCGACCGGCATGAAGGTGCCGATGGCGACGACGAACCTGTTCACGCACCCGGTCTTCAAGGACGGCGCGTTCACCGCGAACGACCGGGACGTGCGCCGGTACGCGCTGCGCAAGACGATCCGCAACATCGACCTCGCGGTGGAGCTGGGCGCGAGCGTGTACGTCGCCTGGGGCGGCCGGGAGGGTGCCGAATCCGGTGCGGCCAAGGACGTCCGCGACGCGCTGGAGCGGATGAAGGAGGCCTTCGACCTGCTGGGCGAGTACGTCACCGAGCAGGGCTACGACCTGAAGTTCGCCATCGAGCCGAAGCCGAACGAGCCGCGCGGCGACATCCTGCTCCCGACGGTGGGGCACGCGCTGGCCTTCATCGAGCGGCTGGAGCGGCCGGAGCTGTACGGCGTGAACCCGGAGGTCGGCCACGAGCAGATGGCGGGCCTGAACTTCCCGCACGGCATCGCGCAGGCACTGTGGGCGGGCAAGCTCTTCCACATCGACCTCAACGGCCAGTCCGGCATCAAGTACGACCAGGACCTGCGCTTCGGCGCGGGCGACCTGCGGGCCGCCTTCTGGCTCGTCGACCTGCTGGAGCGTGCCGGATACACGGGTCCGCGGCACTTCGACTTCAAGCCCCCGCGGACCGAGGACCTCGACGGCGTATGGGCGTCGGCGGCCGGCTGCATGCGCAACTACCTGATCCTCAAGGACCGCGCGGCAGCCTTCCGCGCCGACCCGGAGGTCCAGGAGGCCCTCGCGGCGGCCCGGCTGGACGAGCTGGCCCGCCCGACCGCCGAGGACGGCCTCGCGTCCCTGCTGGCCGACCCGACCGCCTACGACACCTTCGACGTGGACGCGGCCGCCGCGCGCGGCATGGCCTTCGAGCACCTCGACCAGCTCGCCATGGACCACCTCCTCGGCGCGCGCTGAGGCACCGGCCAGGCCACCCGCCGCGAGGCGGGACGCGGGGGAGACCCGGGAGACCCCTCGGGCCCGGCCCCCGGCACGCGGGCTTCGGCCCCGCCCGCTCGCCGGGCGGCGCCGAAGCCCGCGTCCGTACTCCGTTACTCCGTATTCCGTACGCCGACGGCGAGCCGGCCACTCCGGGCGGCCGGCCTCGCGTGGGCTGGCACCGGGGCGGGTTGGCCTCGCCGACGCGTTGCATCGGTTGGGGTTGACCCCGCCGACGCACTGCACCGGTTGGGGGGTTGGCCTTGCCGGGGAAACGGCCCCGGTGCGCGTGGGCCTCGGGGTGGGATACCCCAGCTCGGGCCGGCCTCGCGGCGGCGATGCACTGGTCAGGGCCGACCCTACGGGCGTGGTGCCCCGATTCAGGTCGGCCTCACGGGTGCGACGCACCGGTTCGGATCGGCCTCGGGGGACGACGCTCCGGTTCGGATCGGCCCCAGGGGTACGTCGCGCCCGTTCGGACCGGCCTCAGGGGCGCCCGCGCCGTTCCTCCCGCGCCGTCCCGACGGCCCGTCAGGGCTCGTCGCCGGCACTCGGCACCGCCGACGCCAGGGCCGTCGCCGGGTCCTGGGCCGCGCCGCCCGCGGGGACCCAGCTGCCGTGCTCCTCGCGGTACGGCCACCAGCGGCCGTCACGGTCCAGACGGAGCTGGTGCGGCGCGCCGACGACGGTCCAGTGGTTGGCCCACGCCCGCAACGACGGCCGCTCGTCCTCGTCCCAGGCCGATTCGAGCGCGGCCCGGGCCCGCGCCAGCGCGTCGCCCTCGACCGTCCACTCGTCCTCCAGCACCGACAGCGCGGCCGGACCCCCGAGCCGCCACGCGCGCACGGCGGCGGCCAACGACTCCGGGGTGCGTCCCGAGCCCTCGGCGAGCCGGCCCAGCACGTCCGGCTCCGGATCGGCGGCGGCCAGGCGCACGGCGTCCTGCGAGGCGTCCGGCCCGGCGGCCACGGCCTGTCGGTCGTGTCCCTCGCGCAGCGCCTCCGCGAGCAGACGGTGCGCCTCCGCCGCGGCACGGTGGGCCAGGAAGCCCAGGGCTCCCGGGTCGACGTCGGGCGGCGGCGCGGTCCCGGTGTCCAGGGAGAGCGGTGTACCCGGCTCCTCCCGGAGGCCGGGCGGCGCGGGCAGCGGGGGCAGGAGGTCCCCCACCGCGTACGCCTCGGCCGCGTCCACGCCGTCCGGGCGGGGGACGACCTCCTCCGCGCGGGCGCCACCGTGCGACTGGAGGGCGTCGAGGACGGCGCTCTCCGCGCGGCCGCGCATCAGCAGCAGCACGAAGGGGTCCTGGTCCAGCAGCCCGGCGACCTGGTAGCAGAGCGCCGCCGTGTGCCCGCAGTGGTCCCAGGCGCCGCAGTCGCACTCCGGTTCCAGGTCGCCGAGGCCCGGCAGCAGGTCGATGCCCGCGCTCGCGGCGTCCTCCACGAGGTGGGGCGGCATGTCGTGGTCGAGCAGCGCCGCCACGTGCCCGGACCGCTCGATCGCGAGGTCGAGGAAGCGGTCCCACTGCGCGTCGGACAGCCGCTCCAGCAGGATGTCGGCCCGGTGGGTCGTGCCGTCCCGGTCCCGGACGACCGCGGTGATGCGCCCCGGTCGTACCGACACCGCGCCGACCGCCCCCGCGCGCGCGAGCCGGCGGCCCGTCTTCACCTGCGCCGCGTCCATCGCCGCGTCCTCCAGGGCCTTCAGCCAGGCCCGGCCCCACCAGCTCCGCGCGAAACCCCGGCCGTGCGTGGGCGGCAGCGGGGCGAACGTCCGTTGTGCGTCCTCGTCGTACCGGGTCATCGCGTACCTCCTCGCAGCTCCACCAGCTCGGCCAGTTCCGCGTCGGTCAGCTCGGTGAGGGCCGACTCGCCCGTGCCCAGGACCGCGTCGGCCAGCTCCCGCTTGCGGTGCAGCAGCGCCGCGATGCGGTCCTCCACGGTCCCCTCGGCGACCAGCCGGTGCACCTGTACCGGACGGGTCTGACCGATGCGGTACGCGCGGTCGGTGGCCTGCGCCTCCACAGCCGGATTCCACCACCGGTCGTAGTGCACGACGTGCTCCGCGCGGGTCAGGTTCAGTCCGGTGCCGGCCGCCTTCAGGGAGAGCAGGAAGACCGGGACCTCGCCGTCCTGGAACCGCCGCACCATCGACTCCCGGGCCGCGACGGACGTACCGCCGTGCAGGAGGAGCGAGGGCACCCCGCGGGCGGCCAGGTGCCCTTCGAGGAGCCGGGCCATCTGCACGTACTGGGTGAAGACCAGCACGCTCGCACCCTCGGCGAGGATCACCCCGAGCAGCTCGTCCAACAGTTCCAGCTTCCCCGACCGGCCCGTGGTCCGGGGCCGTTCCTCCTTCAGGAACTGCGCCGGATGGTTGCAGATCTGCTTGAGGCCCGTCAGAAGCTTCACGATCATGCCGCGGCGCGCCATGCTGTCCGTCCCGGCGATCTCCGTCAGCGCCTCGCGCACCACCGCCTCGTAGAGGGCCGTCTGTTCCGCGGTCAGCGACACGGGGTGGTCGGTCTCGGTCTTCGGCGGCAGCTCCGGCGCGATCCCCGGGTCCGACTTGCGGCGGCGCAGCAGGAACGGCCGGACCAACCGCGCCAGCCGATCCGCGGCCCCCGGGTCCTGGCCGCCCTCGACCGCCTGCGCGTAGTGCCTGCGGAAGGTGCCGAGCCTGCCCAGCAGGCCCGGGGTGGCCCAGTCGAGGACGGCCCACAGCTCCGAGAGGTTGTTCTCCACGGGGGTGCCGGTGAGCGCCACGCGGGCGCGTGCGCCGATGGAGCGCAGTCGTCGCGCGGTCTCCGAGTAGGGGTTCTTCACGTGCTGCGCCTCGTCCGCGACGACCAGGCCCCACGGCACGGCCGAGAGGCGGGCGGTGTCCAGGCGCATGGTCCCGTAGGTGGTGAGCACGAACTCACCGACCGCCAGGTCCGACAGGTCCCGCCTCGTGCCGTGGAAGCGGCGGACGGGCGTCCCGGGCGCGAACCGTTCGATCTCGCGCTGCCAGTTGCCCATGAGGGAGGTCGGGCAGACCACCAGGGTGGGCCCGGCGGCCGAGGGGTCGGTCTGCCGGTGCAGGTGCAGGGCGATCAGCGTGATGGTCTTGCCGAGCCCCATGTCGTCGGCGAGGCAGCAGCCCAGGCCCAGCGACGTCATGCGCACCAGCCAGTCGAGCCCCCGTCGCTGGTAGTCGCGCAGCGTGGCGTGCAGCGCGGCGGGCTGGGCGACGGCGTCCTGCGGCCGGGGGTCGGTGAGGCGTTCCCGCAGGGCCGCCAGCCATCCCGTGGCGCGCACCTCCACGCGGCCGCCGTCCACCTCGGTCGAGCCCGTGAGGGCGGCGGCGAGCGCGTCGACGGGAGTGACCTTGCGGTCCTGCCGGGTGCGGACGCGCCGGGCCTCCTCGGGGTCGACGAGCACCCACCGGTCGCGCAGGCGCACCACGGGCCGGTCCGCCTCGGCGAGCCGGTCCAGCTCCTCGCGGGTGAGCCGCTCGTCGCCCAGGGCGAACGACCAGCTGAAGGAGAGGAGCGCGTCGGCGGACAGGAACGACGGTCCGGTGTCCGACGACGCCGTGCGCGGGCCCGGCCCGTCGTCGGGCGGTCCCACCTCGGCGCGGGTGGTCAAGCCACGGGCCAGCTCCCGCGGCCAGTGCACCTCGACGCCCGCGCCGGCGAGGGCCCGGGAGCCCGCTCCGAGGAGTTCGGCGACCTCCTCGTCGGCCAGTTCGACGGCGTCCGGCACGGCGGCCGACAGCAGCGGCGTCAACGCGGGCCAGGCACGCGCCGCGCGGCGCAGCGCGAGCAGCGCATCCATCCGCGCGCGCGTCCCGAACGCGTCCCCCGCGGTGTCCGCCCACACCTCGGTGGCGTCCGCGACGACGGCGGGATCGCGCACGCTGTGCACCTGGAGCACGGCCCGGAACCGCGGCCGGACCTCCGGGGCCTCGACAGTGTCGAGGCCCCGTACCTCGACACGCAGGGACAGGCGCACTCCCGAGTCGTGGCCGGCCGCGACGTCGGCGGTCCACGAGCGGAGCCCGGGCAGCCGTCGCGGGACCGGCGAGGCGTAGGCGGGACCGGCCGTCACCAGATGAGCGGCGGGGGAGCGGGGCAGCGTGTCGGCGACCGAGTCGAGGAAAGCGCGGACCAGCCGCTCCGGGTCGGGCAGTCGCAGGGGCCCGGCGCCGTCGAGGGGGACGGCGTGCGCCTCGGGCGGCATGGCGGCGGCCAGGTGGAGCACCCGCTCGGTCTCCTCCGGGCCCAGCGGACCCGTGCGCCAGGCGTCGTGATCGGTCCCGGACAGACCGGGCAGCAACAGCCCGCGCGCCACCAGGTGCAGGGCCTCGAGCGCGACGGCGCCCCAGAAGACGGTCGACCGGTGCGCGTCGGTGCGGGACCGCGCGCGGGTGAGGAGGGGCAGCGCCGCCCGCACCGGCAGCAGCACGGCCGGCACCCGCGTCGGACGCACTCCCTCGCCGTCGGGCAGGGCGACCGTCAGTTCTTCCACCGAACCGGCCGAGGGTGCGACAGGACGCTCCCCGTCGGGTCGCCAGAAGGCCGTCCGGCCGGCGCGGGCGGGGTCGCCGGGCAGGAAAACGGCGTGGCAGCGGGCGAGTTCGACGATCTCGGAGGGTGTGGCCGAAGGAACGGTCTGCGCGATGATGACGTATTCCTCAAATTTGACTACTCGGGGAAGCGGTCGCCGAGTGTACATCACTTCCGGCGGTGGGAAGTGCGGTCGAAGTGTGGCCTGAGTCACTATGCAAGGAGAGGCGTTTCGGCACGGACCTCGGCAGCGGCTCCTCGGGGGCGCTTCAGGGTCCGGTCTCAGGGATGTCTCAGGGGCGCGGTCGGAACCGCCGGAAGCGCGGACCCGTTTTCAGGACAGAGAGCGGCGGTGGCCGCGAAGGAGGCGAGACCCATGTCGAAGAACGCCAAGGTCGCAGCAGGGGGTGTGGCGGCCGGGCTCATCCTGCTGATCTGGCTGCCCTGGTGGGCCGCCCTGCTGATAGTCCTGGGAGTCCCGGCCGCCGCGTACCTCACCCTGGACCCCTCGCAGCGGCGCAGGCTGCGCCGCGTCACGCGCAAGGAGCTGGGCCGCTGAGGCACCGCGGTCGCTGAGTCACTGCGGTCGCCGGGGCGCTGCGGTCGCTGAGGTGCTGCGGTCGCCGGGGCGCTGCGGTCGCCGAGGGCTACGGCCGGGCCGCCCCGGTTCCGTCCAGGGCGCAGGCGTTGACCACATCACCGTCCGCGGGCCTGTCGACCGTGTGGTCCGCGGGCGGCGCGGTGCCCTGTTCCACCCACGCCGTCAGCGCGTCGAACGCCGATCGGAAGCACGGCAGGATCGGCCGCAGCCGCTCGGGATACGTGTCGTACAACCCGTCGACGTGCGTTCCGCCAGCGATCGTGTAGTAGCGGTGCAGCCGGCCCCGCCCGCGCGCGTCGATCATGCGCGCGTACACGTCGGAGTCGGCGGCCTTGGGCAGCAGCGCGTCCATGTCGCCGTGCAGGGTGATCAGCGGCTTGCCGATGCGTCCGGTCAACGCCACCCGTGCCACCGCCCGGTGGACGGAGGCGGGGCGCCGCGCGTAGTCGTACGCCGCGTCGGACGGGCACGGCGCCAGGATCTCCTCCACGGTGGACCCGGCCGTGGGACCCGGACAGCGCGGGTCGTACGCCGGGTCGAACTCGGCTCGGTAGATCTTCTGCGTCAGCCCCCAGTAGGACTTCTCGTGGTACGGCCACAGGAACGCGGAGCCGCGCGCGAAGCCGGCCGCGTACAGGTCCTCGTCCCGTGCCGCGCCGAAGGTCCGGGCGACCGTGACCGGCAGTGAGGTGAGCAGGTGGGGGCCGTGAGTGGTCCACAGCGCGCCCTCCCAGTCCACGCCGCCGTCGTACAGCTCCGGGTGGTTCTCCAACTGCCATCGGGTGAGGTAGCCGCCGTTGGAGATGCCGGCGATGTAGGTGCGACGCGGCGCGTGCCCGTAACGCTGGGCCGCCACGCGTCGGGCGGCCCGGGTCAGCTGGGTGGTCCGCGCGTTCCACTCCGCGACGGCGTCTCCGGGCCGGGCGCCGTCGCGGTAGAAGTCGGTTCCGCTGTTGCCCTTGTCGGTCGCCGCGTAAGCGTAGCCCTGGGCCAGGACCCGGTCGGAGATCGCCTTGTCGTGGCGTACTGCTTGCGTGTCCCCGGTGCGCCCGTCACGACGAGGCCGCCGTTCCAGTCGTCGGGCAGCCGGATGACGAACTGGGCGTCGTGCCGCCAGCCGTGCGTGTTGTTGAAGCGTGACGAGTCCGGGAAGTAGCCGTCGACCTGGACGCCGGAGATCCCGGACGGCGCCATCGTGCCGCCGGCCGTCAGCCCCGCCTGGTCGGCGAGATCGGTGTACGGGGTGCCCGCCAGCCCCGTGGTCGTCAGATCGTCCAGGCACGCGGTGCGTTGCAGGGCCGCTCCCGGCACCCGCACCCGCTCCTGACGGGCGCAGTGCCCACTCTCGTCGGTGGCCGCGGTGGCCGCGGTGGCGCCGGTGGCGCCGGTGGCCGGCCCCGGCGCGGTGAGCGAGACGGCCGTGAGAACGGCGGCGAGGAACGGGACACCACGGAGCGTACGCATCGGGCCTCCAGGCGCGACGGGGGAGTGGAGCTGAGGGCTGCCCCATCGTGCGGGCCGGTCCCGACACCCTCCATGGGCTGGGGCCACATGGAATGAGAGCCGGACATGGGGTCGGAAACAGTCCCGGAGGTGAACCTCCCCGGCTCCCCGGCTCCCGTCGGCAGCGGCGCGTTCCTGTGCGCCGGTCAGCTCGGCCGTACGGCCATCTTGTCCAGCGCCTCCAGGAGGCCCGGCAGCGACGGGCCCCGGCCCACGGGCAGGACCTCGCCGGGCTCCTCGTCGAGCAGGACGAAGGCGATGTCGTCGGTCCGGGCGACCAGCGACCAGCCCGGGCCGTCGGCCCTCAGGGTCCGCGCGTCGCCCGACGCGAACGACGACCGCACCCGGCCCAGCGGCGGGGGCGTGTCGAGGTAGGCACGGGCCTCGGCGAGGACCCGCCGGACGCCGCTGTGCCCGAAGGACCCGGCGCCGGTTCCGCCCGTCGTACCGGTGCCGTCCGTCGTGCCGGTGCCGTCCGTCGTACCGGTCCCTCCCTCGCCCGTGGGACCGTGCGCGGCGTCGGCCCGGGTGCCCCCACCGGCCTCGTCCCCCGTGGCGTGCCCCGCCTCGTCGGCGCCGGCGCGCCCGGCCTCCTGCGGATCGGCCCCTTGCGGACCGTCTTCCGGAGTGCCGGCCGCCGGCCCGTCCTCCGCCGGGCCGCCCACCGCGGAACCGGGACGCGCGGCGGGCGCGGGGAACTCCGCGTCGTCGACCTGCTCCCGCCACTGTGTCCACTGCAGGGCGATCTCGTCCGCCCCCAGACGCCGCTGCGCGGGCCCCCAGGAGCTGGTGTCGGGCGGCGACAGCGCGGGCCCGTCGGCGGACTCAGGGGCGGGATCGTGCGGCGCGGGCACACCGGGGGCGGCCACGGCGACCGCGAGCGGCCAGCCGGGCAGCGCGGCGACGACCGTCCGCTCGTCCGGCGACAGGTCGTACTCCATGCCGCAGTCCCAGGACGCCACGGCGACGGCGACCAGCGAGACGTCGTCGACGACGACGGTCCACCGCGCGCCCTCGCCGTCCTGGCCCAGCACCAGGCCGTAGCCGTCGGCCAGCGGCGGGAGTCCGAGCGCCGCGCACGCCTCCACGTAGTCGTCGCCCAGCACACTCGGGAACTTCGCCGGCGTCAGCAACACCGCCGTGAGCACGTAGAGCGCATCCTCCGCGGCGGCGACGGCGTCCTCGTCCGTCCCGGCCATCCCAGCCTCCCCATCGGTTCGTCCAATGGCGCGCACCCTAGTGCGACCGGGAAGCCCTTGTCACGACTCCCAGACGCACCCGAGCTGCAGTTTTCCGGCTGGACGGGGGCGAATCGACCTCCCTCCCGGCGCCCCGTCAGCTCGCGGGCAGCCCCAGCAGTGCCCGGGCCACATCCTGGGGCGACCGGTCGCTCTCACGCGCGAGGGCGACCACGGCCCGGCACGCCAGCTCGTTCACGCCGAACGACAGTGCCTCCGGGGACACCCAGCCCCTCGCCTCGTCGATCCTCTCCTGGTCGTCCTCCGCACACGCGGAGACGTAGACGGCGGCGGCCTCGAACAGGTTGTGCGAACGTGCTTCCCCCGCCGCGTCCCCGTGCGTGCGCCGTGTGGCCCGAGATCTGGCCCAGTTCTCGCGGATCTTCCCGAACAAGCGGATCACCCTCCCCTGCCGACTTCCTGGCTGATCGTGCATCTCCCGCTACTCAACGTAGAGTTGAACCCTCGACGGCAGAAGGGGACAGCCACGGTGAAGCGATACGAGCGCCTGGAGCAGATCCGGCGGATGGACCCGTACGAGGACGCGTCGGAGATCTACCGGCTCTCCTCCGCCTACGAATTCCCCTGGGACTTCGCCCGCGCTCTGGAACTGGCCCTCTACCGCACCTACGCCGTCCCGAGCATCGGCCGGCTGCTGGCCGAGACGGCCGAGTTCACCGGCCGGCCCCAGAAGCGGTACGACGACACGGCGCTGCTGCTCGACGCCATCGTCGAGCACGGCTTCGACAGCGAACAGGGCCGCACCTCCGTCCGCCGCATCAACCAGATGCACCGCAGCTACGACATCTCCAACGACGACATGCGCTACGTCCTGTGCACCTTCGTCGTCACCCCCAAGCGCTGGATCGACAGCTACGGTTGGCGCAGGATGTCGCGTCACGAGACCGTCGCCTCGGCGGTTTACTACCGGACACTGGGCCGGTACATGGGCATCAAGGACATCCCCGGCTCGTACGAGGAGTTCGAAGCCTGCCTCGACGCCTATGAGCGGGCCCACTTCGCCTGGGACGAGGGCGCCCGCCGGGTCTCCGACGCCACCCTCGACCTCATGGCCTCCTGGTACCCCGGCGTCCTCGCCCCGCTCCTGCGCACCGGCACCCTGGCCCTGCTCGACGAGCCCCTGCTGCGGGCCTTCCGCTACCCGGCGCCGAGCCCCGCCGTCCGCGCGCTCGTACGCCGCGCGGTGCGGCTGCGCGGACGGACGGTCCGGCTGATGCCGCCGAGGAGCACCCCCCACCACGCCCGGCAGAACCGCGAGATCAAGGGCTACCCGAACGGCTACCGGCTGGCCGAGCTGGGCACCCGTCCCGTGCCGGGCGTGCGGGGCTGCCCGGTCCGTCACCTCGACACGCCGGTCGCCGAGTGAGCGTCGTCCCCGCGGCCCTCCGGGCCGGTCCGGGCGGTCGTCAGCCCTCCCGCACGGCCAGGGCCAGGAAACGGGCGTCCTCGTCCACGTAGGACGTCATGTGCCATCCCGAACCGGCCAGCAGCGGCCGGAGACGGGGCTCGGCGCGCAGGTCGTCCGAGGTGATCCGACGCCCCTGTCGCGCCGCCAGCGCGGCCCTGCCGATCGGATGGAACAGGGCGAGAACACCGCCGGGCCGGACCACGCGCGCCAACTCCCTCAGATTCGCGGGCGGATCGGGCAGGTGCGCCACGAGGCCCGCGGCGAACACGGCGTCCAGCGACCGGGAACGCAGGGGCAGGGCCGCGACGTCGGCGAGCAGCAGCCGCCCGTCGCGGTCCCGCCCGGCTCGTACGGCGGCCTGGAGCATGGCGGGCGTCAGGTCCGCCCCGACGACCAGGCCCGAGGGGCCCACGGCGGCGCGCAACGGGGGCAGGGCCCGCCCGGTGCCGCAGCCCGCGTCGAGCACGCGGGCCCCGTCGGACAGGCCCAGCTCGGCGACCGCGGCGGTGTAGGCGGGGCCGTCGTCGGGGAACCGGCTGTCCCAGTCGGCGGCGCGGGCGCCGAAGAACTCCTGGACGTGCGTGTGGTCGTCGCTCATGCTCCGCATGATCCCGCACCCGCGACGGCACGGAGGGCGCCACGGTGCACATGTTCGAACCTGACGCGATCGTTCCAGCGCTTCTCTGTGTCACATAGCAACAGCTTTCGAAACGCGCCCCCGTTGTGCGCCCTCGGCGGGTCTAG
This sequence comes from Streptomyces rochei, assembly GCA_002155895.1. Lineage (GTDB taxonomy): Bacteria > Actinomycetota > Actinomycetes > Streptomycetales > Streptomycetaceae > Streptomyces > Streptomyces rochei. Next base: position 22,525 of record MUMD01000298.1, on the reverse strand, counting down.
CGTCCCGGGGCCATGGGACACCTGGACCACGCCGCCCTCGGCTGGCTGACCCCCGTGCTGTCGTACGCGATGGCCTGTACCGGCGCGGCCCTCGGGCTGCGCTGCACCGTGCGCGCCCTCGCCGTCACCGGCCGGGCGCGCCGCAACTGGCTGCTCACGGCCGCCTCGGCGATCGGCACCGGGATCTGGACGATGCACTTCGTCGCGATGCTCGGGTTCCGGGTCAGCGGCACCGACATCCGCTACGACGTGCCGCTCACCCTCGCGAGCCTGCTGGTCGCCATGGTCGTGGTCTGCACCGGCGTCTTCGCGGTGGGGCGCGGGCGCGGGAGGACGCGGGCCCTGGTGCTCGGCGGACTCACCACGGGACTGGGCGTGGCCAGCATGCACTACCTGGGCATGGCCGCCGTGCGCCTGCACGGGGACGTGAGCTACGACCCGCCGCGGGTCGGCCTCTCGGTCCTCATCGCCGTCGCCGCGGCCACGGCGGCCCTGTGGGCGGCGCTCAACATCAAGTCCGCCCTCGCGGTGACCATCGCGTCCCTGATCATGGGAGCGGCCGTGAGCAGCATGCACTACACCGGCATGTTCGCGGTGAGCGTGCGGGTGACGCCGTCCGGCGAAGCGCTCCCCGGAGCCACCGCTATGCAGTTCATCTTCCCGCTCGCCGTCGGTCTGGGGTCCTACCTCTTCCTGACCTCGGCCTTCGTCGCGCTCTCGCCCACGGCCGGGGAGCACGGGACCTCCGCCCCGGCCCGCCGGCCCCTCGGGACCGCAACCGGCAGCACGGCCGGGACCACAGGCGGCAGTACGGCCGGGACCACAGGCGGCAGTTCGGCCGGGAGCACGGGCGGGAGCGAGGCCGGAAGCTCCAGCGCGGCCCCGGCCGGTAGCGGACGCCCCGGGCAGTGACGATCCGGCGGCAGCGTCCCGAACCCACCCCGAGCGAGGAGACCATGCGCACACCACGGACGTCTTCCGCGGACGGCACCGAGCCGCCGGTCGGGCCACCCGTGCGCGGCCGTCGGGCACACGCCGGGCCACCGGCGGCGGACGAGGGCCCGACGGACCCCACGGCGGAACCCCGGCATCCGCCTGGCACGCGCGCCCGGCGGCGGCGCATACGTCCCCGTACGGTGCGAGCCAGGATCGTCTGCCTCCTGATGGTCCCCGTCGTCTCCCTGTTGACCCTGTGGGCGTACGCCACCGTCACGACGGCGCAGGACATCGCCCGGCTGCGACAGGTGCAGCGGGTGGAGGCCGAGGTCCGGGCCCCCGTCGGCGAGGCCGTAGCCGCCCTCCAGGCGGAGCGGCGCGCGGCGGTGCACCGCGTCACCGACCCCTCGGCGGTCCCGGACGACGACTACCGGGAACTCACCGCGCGGACCGACCGCGCGGTCGCGGAGCTGCGTCTGGGCGACCGCCACACGGTCGCCGACAGCGGGGAACTGCCCACCGGAGTCGCCCGGCGGCTCGAGACGTTCGTCACCGGGGCCGAGGGGCTCGGACCACTGCGCACCGCCGTCCTCGCCGGCGACGCGGACTGGAAGGAGGCGTACGGTCGGTACACGGCGGCGATCGCGGCCGCCTTTCCCGTGGGCGGCGGGCTGAGCGGCGTCCAGGACACCGACCGAGGATCCGAGGCCCGGGTCCTCGTCGAGTTCGCCCGAGCGGGCGAGGCGCTCGCCCAGGAGGACGCCCTGCTGGCCGGGGTCCCACGCGCCGACGGCCTCGCCGGCGAGCGGCTGCGGCTGTTCACCGGCGCCGTCGACAGGCGGCGGACCCTCACCGAGTCCGCGGTCGCCGACCTGCGCGGCTCCGAACGCGCCGCATGGCGGGACCTGGCCGCCGACGGCGCCCACGCGACCGTGCGCGCCGCCGAGGACGACGTGCTCGCCCTGGACTCCGGCGGTCCGGCACCCGGGTCGGCGGTCCCGGTCACCCGCTGGGACGAGGCGCACGCGCGCGTGCGGGACGGCATGCGAGCGATCGAACTGGACGCCGGACGACACGTCGCCGACCGGGCCGACCCGTTCACGCGCGGTGTGCTCACTCCCGCCGGCGCCGCCGTCCTCCTCGGCCTCCTCGCCGTCGCCGCCTCGCTCGTCATCTCCGTGCGCATCGGCCGCGGCCTCGTGGTCGAACTGGTCGGCCTGCGCGACGGCGCCCTGGAGATCGCCCGGCGCAGACTTCCCGAGGCCATGCGCAGACTGCGCGCCGGCGAGGAGGTCGACGTCGACGCCGAGGCACCGCAAGGGCCGCCCGCCGAGGACGAGGCCGGACAGGTCGCCGAGGCCCTGGACACCGTGCACCGGGCCGCGCTGCGGGCCGCGGTGGAGCGCGCGGAGCTCGCCGGCGGCATCTCCGGGGTCTTCGTCAACCTCGCCCGCCGCAGCCAGATCCTGGTCCACCGCCAGCTGAGCCTCCTGGACCGCATGGAGCGCCGCTCCGACGACCCGAACGAACTGAGCGACCTGTTCCGCCTCGACCACCTCACCACCCGCATGCGGCGGCACGCCGAGAGCCTGATCATCCTTTCCGGCGCCGCGCCCGGCCGTGCCTGGCGCATGCCGGTCTCCCTCACGGACGTGGTCCGCGCGGCCGTCTCCGAGGTCGAGGACTACGCGCGCGTGGAGGTACGGCATCTCCCGGAGGCGTCCGTCGTCGGCGCCGCGGTCGCCGACCTCACCCACCTCATCGCCGAACTCATCGAGAACGCCGCCCAGTTCTCGCCGCCGCACACGCGGGTACGCGTCACCGGCGAGCCGGTCGGCAACGGGTACGTCGTCGAGGTCGAGGACCGCGGGCTCGGCATGGGCAGGGAGACGCTCGCCGAGGCCAACCGCCGCATCGCCCGCTCCGAGGCGCTCGACCTCTTCGACAGCGACCGTCTCGGCCTGTTCGTGGTCAGCCGGCTCGCGGCCCGCCACGACATCAAGGTGCACCTGAAGACCTCGCCCTACGGCGGCACCACCGTCGTCGTCCTCCTGCCCACGGGTCTCCTGGACGACGGCACGCCGGGACGTCCGTCCGGAGCGGCACCCATGGCGTCACCGTCCGAGTTCGCCGGGTACGGGTCCGTACCCGCCGCCGTCGGGCACCCGGAGCCCGTCCCCGTACCGGCAGGGCGCCCGGCACTGGCGGCCTCCGCACCGGCGACGGGGGAGGACCCGTCACCGCCACGGCCCCGAGGAGCGTCCCCCTTGCGCCTGCACCGCCCCCACGACCCGCCCGCGCCCGCCGACGACCCCGGCCCGTCACAGTCACCCACCACGGGCCGGCCCACCGACCCGGCACCGTCACATCCCCGAGGCCGGCCCACCGGCATCGGACCGTCCCCCCTCGCGGGCCGACCGGCCGACGAGGGGCTGTCACCCTTCACGGGCCGCCGGGCCGACGACGGACCGTCGCCTCTCGCGGACCGGCCGGCCGATGACGGTTCGTCGCCCTTCACGCTCCGACCGGCCGACGAGCGGCACGAGCGTCCGTCCCCGAGCGCAGCCCGGCCGGCCGACAACGGACCGTTCCTCCTCCCGAACCGGCCCACCGACGACCGGCCGTCGCCCCTCACGGGCCGGCCCACCGACCCCGGACCGTCCCCCACCGAGGGCCTGCCCGCCGAGCACGGCGGGGCGTACACCACGGCCCGGTCCGACGACCTGCCCCGCCGCGTGCGGCAGGCCAGCCTCGCCCCCCAACTGCGCGACGCGCGCCCGGCGGACCCCGAGCCGCCGCCGGCCCCGCCCGGCCGGGACGAACGCACCCCCGAACTCGTACGGGAGCGCATGGCGGCCTACCGCGACGGCTGGTCGCGGGGCGGCGGCCGGCCCCCCGGTCGTCGCCCACCGCAGGACGCGCGGGCCGACGACCACGGAGCAGAAGGAGACCCCGCATGATCCACGATCCCGGCACCGGGAGCGCCCGGCGGACCCGCGAACTCGACTGGTTGCTGGACGACCTCGTGGGGTGCGTGCGAGAGGTGCGGCACGCCGTGGTGCTGTCGAACGACGGACTCGCGGTGGGCGCGTCGACCGGTCTCGGCCGGGAGGACGCCGAACACCTCGCGGCGGTCGCCTCCGGCTTCCACAGCCTGGCCAAGGGCGCGGGCAGGCACTTCGGTGCCGGAGGCGTGCGCCAGACCATGGTCGAGATGGACGACGGCTTCCTCTTCGTGGCCGCCGCCGGCGACGGCTCCTGCCTCGCCGTCCTCACCGCCGTGACCGCCGACATCGGCCTGGTGGCCTACGAGATGGCACGGCTGGTCAAGCGGGTGGGCGAGCACCTGCGCACCGCGCCCCGCGCCGTGGCGCGCCCGCCCGCCGGCGGATGACCCGGGAGGGCCGCACGGATGACCGACCACACCACGGGCGCCGACCGGGGCCGGCCGGGCAGCCAGTGGTACGACAACGAGGCCGGGCCGCTGGTCCGCCCCTACGCGATGACCGGCGGACGCACCCGGCCGGGCCCCGAGTGGGTGCGGTTCGACCTGATCGCCCTCGTCACACGCGTCCCCGGCGCGCCGGGCTCCGACGACGCCGTGCTCGGCCCGGAACACCGGACCCTGGTCCGCCTGTGCCGGTCCGAGACCCAGTCGGTCGCCGAGCTGGCCGCGGACGCCGACCTGCCCGTGGGAGTCGTCCGGGTCCTCCTCGGCGACCTGGTGGAACTCGGCTGTGTGACCGTGAGCCGCCCCGTACCTCCGGCCCGTCTGCCGGACGAACGGATTCTGCGGGAAGTGATCGACGGACTCCGCGCACTGTGAAGGAGCCGACAGCCATGACCGGCACGACCGTGCACCACCCGACGGACCGGGAGAAGTGAACGATGGTCTCCGAGCACGCAGACGCCACCGACGGCGACACGACGGCGCTGGCGTTGAAGATCCTGGTCGCCGGAGGGTTCGGCGTCGGCAAGACCACCCTGGTGGGCGCGGTCAGCGAGATCCGGCCGCTGCGCACGGAGGAACGACTCAGCGAGGCCGGCCGGCTGGTGGACGACACCGAGGGCATCGACCGCAAGGTCACCACGACCGTCGCGATGGACTTCGGCCGCATCACCATCCGGTCCGGTCTGTCCCTGTACCTCTTCGGCACACCGGGCCAGGACCGGTTCTGGTTCCTGTGGGACGAGCTGTCCCAGGGTGCGCTCGGCGCCGTGGTCCTCGCGGACACCCGGCGCCTGGCGGACTGCTTCCCGGCCGTGGACTACTTCGAGCACCGGCACATCCCGTTCGTGGTGGCCGTCAACTGCTTCACGGGGGCGCGCCGGTACGGGACGCGGGACGTCCTGCGCGCCCTCGACCTCGATCCGGGGACCCCCGTGGTGCTGTGCGACGCCCGGGACCGCGATTCGGGCAAGGAGGTGCTGATCCGGCTCGTCGAGTACGCCGGGCGGATCCACACCGCCCGGCTGCTCGACTCGGTGCGCTGAGGGCACCGGCTCGCGCCCCGGCGGGGTCTCAGTCCGCCACGGCCTTCTGCGCCAGCACCTTGTCCACGGTGACGCGGACGAGGAGTTCGCCCGGGACGCCGTTGCGGGCCCCGAACTCCTCGGCGCGTTCCTCACCCATGTACCGGGCCCCGATGCGCGCGGCCCAGTGCCGGAGGTCGGCCGGGTCCCGCGAGAGGCGGGCGCGGCCCTGCAGCACGACGAAGTCGAAGGGGGGCCGGTCGTCGTCCACGCACAGGGCGACGCGGCCGTCACGGGCCAGATTGCGTCCCTTCACGGTGTTCTCGCCGGTGTTGAACACCACGTCGTCCCCGTCCAGCAGGAACCAGATCGGGGCCACGTGCGGGCTGCCGTCCGCCCGGACGGTCGAGAGCTTGGCGGTGCGGGTGCCGTCCGAGACGAACGCCCGCCATTCCTCATCGGTCATCTTCTCTGCCATGCCCACATCCTCCTTGCCCGGAGCACGGGCGTGGTGAAGGCTGGCGGGCAGATCCCCCGGCACGGGGGAGACGCACGCATACGGGGACGACACGGGGAGACCGGATCATGGCGCAGAACCAGGGACTCGGCTGGCTGCTGGACGATTTGACGGAACGCGTTCCACACGTCCGGCACGCGTTGGTGCTCTCCAACGACGGGCTGGTGACCGGGGCCAGTACGGGGCTGCGCCGCGAGGACGCGGAACACCTCGCGGCGGTCTCGTCCGGACTGCACAGCCTGGCCAAGGGCTCGGGACGCCACTTCGGCGCGGGTCAGGTACGGCAGACGATGGTCGAGTTCGACGACGCCGTGCTGTTCGTCACCGCGGCGGGCTCGGGAAGCTGCCTGTGCGTACTCAGCGGAGCGGAGGCCGACATCGGGCAGATCGCCTACGAGATGACCCTGCTCGTGAACCGGGTCGGGGAGCACCTCGACGTCGATGCCCGTCAGCCGGGCCGGATATCTCCCACAGAGCTCTGACCTGGTCGTTCAGTACAATTACGGGGGCCCCTCGAAGGTTTTCCACAGGGCTGACGCGAAGGGGGCCGGGGCGGCTACGGTTTCTGTGTCAGGCGGGCGCCGACCGGCGCCCGGCCGCACACTCCACGGGGGAGACGACCATGTCCGGCAGCATTCGCACGCACGGAACCACCGCCACGACCGCCCGGCGCGTCGCCCGCACCGGCTCGACCGAGGCCGAGCCCGGCCTCGCGGCGCGGGGACCCGGCCTCGAACACCACGAGGCCGGCCTCGCCGTGCGCAGACCCTGACCGAAGACTTGCCCGCGACCTGACTAGAGGGCCCGGAACAGTCCCTCCTGGACGACGGACACCAGCATCCGCCCGTCCCGGTCGTAGATGCGCCCCCTGGCCAGCCCACGTCCGCCGGTCGCGATCGGCGACTCCTGGTCGTACAGGAACCACTCGTCCGCACGGAACGGCCGGTGGAACCACATGGCGTGGTCCAGCGACGCCATGTCGAAGCCCCGCGGGCCCCACAGCGGTTCCACCGGGATGCGCACCGCGTCCAGCAGGGTCATGTCGCTCGCGTAGGTCAGGGCGCAGGTGTGCACGAGCGGGTCGTCACCGAGCGGGCCGACCGCGCGCATCCACACGGCGCTGCGGGGCTCGGCGTCCTCGACCTCCTCGGCGCTCCAGCGCAGCCGGTCCACGTAGCGGATGTCGAAGGGCTGGCGGCGGGCCATCCGCTCGAACTGCTCGGGCAGCGCGCCCAGGTGCTCCCGCACCTCGTCGGCGACCCTCGGCAGGTCCTCCGGGTCCGGGACCTTGCGGGCCGGCGGCAACTGGTGCTCGAAACTCCCCTGTTCAGGCTTGTGGAAGGAGGCGGTCAGCGTGAAGATCGTGCGGCCCTGCTGCACCGCGGTGACCCTCCGGGTGGTGAACGACCGCCCGTCCCGGTCCCGTTCGACCTGGTACACGATCGGCACGCCCGGGCGGCCCGGGCGCAGGAAGTACGCGTGCAGCGAGTGCACCGGGCGGTCGCCGTCCGTGGTGCGTCCCGCGGCGACCAGCGCCTGGCCGGCCACCTGGCCGCCGAAGACCCGCTGCAGCGACTCCTCGGGGCTGCGGCCGCGGAAGATGTTGACCTCGATCTGCTCCAGGTCGAGCAGGGCGACGAGGCTCTCGGCCGGATTCGTCATGGGTGGTTCTCTCCTGTGCTCACAGCTGGCCGACATCGGTGACGCGGACGACCGCCCGGCCCTCCGCGTCAGAGGCCGTCAGGTCGACCTCCGCGCTGATGCCCCAGTCGTGGTCGTCGTTCGGGTCGTCGAAGATCTGCCGCACCCGCCACAGGCCGTCGCGCGGTTCCTCCTCGATGACCAGCAACTTGGGGCCGCGGGCGTCGGGACCGGTACCCAGGTCGTCGTACTCGTCCCAGTACGCGTCCATGGCCTCGCCCCAGGCGTCGGCGTCCCAGCCGGCCTCGCCGTCCATCTCGCCCAGCTCCTCGACCTGGTCGAGGGCGGCGAGCTCGACGCGGCGGAACATGGCGTTGCGGACCAGGACGCGGAAGGCCCGCGCGTTGGCGGTGACCGGCCGCACCTGGTCGGCCTTCTCCTGCGCCTCCTCGGCGGTCATCTCCTCCGGGTTGGCCAACTGCTCCCACTCGTCCAGCAGGCTGGAGTCGACCTGGCGCACCATCTCGCCCAGCCACTCGATCAGATCCTGGAGGTCCTCGGACTTCAGGTCGTCGGGGACGGTGTGGTCGAGCGCCTTGTAGGCGCTCGCGAGGTAGCGCAGCACGATGCCCTCGGTGCGGGCCAGCTCGTAGTGGGAGACCAACTCCGTGAAGGTCAGCGCCCGCTCGTACATGTCCCGGATGACCGACTTCGGCGACAGCGGATGGTCACCGACCCACGGGTGGCTCCGGCGGTAGGTGTCGTAGGCGTGGAAGAGCAGCTCCTCCAGGGGCTTCGGGTACGTGATGTCCTGGAGGCGCTCCATGCGCTCCTCGTACTCCACGCCGTCGGCCTTCATCGCGGCCACCGCCTCGCCGCGCGCCTTGTTCTGCTGGGCGGCCAGGATCTGCCGCGGATCGTCCAGCGTCGACTCCACGACGGAGACCATGTCCAGTGCGTACGAGGGGGACTCGGGGTCCAGCAGCTCGAAGGCGGCCAGGGCGAAGGTGGACAGCGGCTGGTTCAGCGCGAAGTCCTGCTGCAGATCCACCGTGAGCCGCACGATGCGCCCCTCGGCGTCCGGCTCGTCCAGCTTCTCGACGATGCCGCCGTCCAGCAGCGAGCGGTAGATGGCGATCGCCCGGCGGATGTGCCGCAGCTGCTGCTTGCGCGGCTCGTGGTTGTCCTCCAGCAGGTGCCGCATGGCCGCGAAGGCGTTGCCGGGCCTGGCGATCACGGACAGCAGCATGGTGTGCGTGACCCGGAAACGGGAGGTGAGTGGCTCGGGATCGGATGCGATGAGCTTCTCGAAGGTGCTCTCCGACCAGGCGACGAAGCCCTCGGGAGCCTTCTTGCGGACGACCTTCCGCCGCTTCTTCGGATCGTCGCCGGCCTTGGCGAGCGCCTTCTCGTTCTCGACCACGTGCTCGGGCGCCTGGGCGACGACGAAGCCCTCCGTGTCGAACCCCGCGCGCCCGGCCCGGCCCGCGATCTGGTGGAACTCGCGGGCCCGCAGTGTGCGCACCCGGGTGCCGTCGTACTTGGTCAGGGCCGTGAACAGCACCGTGCGGATGGGCACGTTGACGCCCACGCCGAGCGTGTCCGTACCGCAGATCACCTTCAGCAGACCGGCCTGGGCGAGTTTCTCCACCAGCCGCCGGTACTTGGGGAGCATGCCGGCGTGGTGGACACCGATGCCGTGCCGGACGTAACGGGAGAGGTTGCGGCCGAACTTGGTGGTGAAGCGGAAGTTGCCGATCAGATCGGCGATCTTCTCCTTCTCCTCACGCGTGCACATGTTGATGCTCATCAGCGCCTGCGCCCGCTCCACGGCCTGCGCCTGCGTGAAGTGCACGATGTAGACGGGCGCCTGCCGGGCCTCCAGCAGATCGGTGAGCGTCTCGGTGAGCGGCGTGTAGCGGTACTCGTAGGAGAGCGGCACGGGCCGGGTGGCCGAGCGGACCACCGCCGTGGGGCGGCCGGTGCGTCGCGCGAGGTCCTTCTCGAAGAAGGAGACGTCACCGAGGGTGGCCGACATCAGGACGAACTGCGCCTGCGGCAGCTCCAGCAGCGGGATCTGCCAGGCCCAGCCGCGGTCGGGTTCCGCGTAGAAGTGGAACTCGTCCATGACGACCTGGCCGATGTCCGCGTGCCTGCCGTCGCGCAGCGCGATCGACGCCAGGACCTCGGCGGTGCAGCAGATGACCGGCGCATCGGCGTTGACGGAGGCGTCACCGGTGAGCATGCCGACGTTCTCGGTGCCGAAGAGCTTGCACAGCTCGAAGAACTTCTCCGACACCAGGGCCTTGATCGGGGCGGTGTAGAAGGTGACCTCGTCACGGGCGAGGGCCGCGAAGTGGGCGCCCGCGGCGATCATGCTCTTCCCGGAGCCGGTGGGCGTCGACACGATCACGTTCGCGCCGGAGACCACCTCGATCAGCGCCTCCTCCTGATGGGGGTAGAGCGTGAGACCGCGCTCCTGGGCCCACGCCTCGAAGGCTTCGTACAGGGCATCGGGGTCGGCGGTCCGCGGCAGCTGATCGATGAGGGTCACGCCCCCATCTTGCCTGGCCTCGGCCGCGATGGGGGAATCGGCTGTCCGCGTGAAGATCACGAACGCTACGCTGGGTCGCCGACGAGGCTTCGGCCGACCGGGACAACTGCACAGCGGCACACGAGGAATGGGGCGGGCAACGGCGATGATGGGACCAGCGCACTCACTGTCGGGCGCCGCGGCGTGGCTCGGCGTCGGAGCGGCGACCGCCGCGGCCGGGCACCCGATGCCCTGGCCGGTGCTGCTCGCCGGAGCGCTGATCTGTGCCGGAGCCGCGCTCGCCCCGGACCTCGACCACAAGGCGGCCACCATCTCGCGGGCCTTCGGACCGGTCTCACGGGGGCTGTGCGAGATAGTCGACAAACTGTCCTACGCCGTCTACAAGGCGACGAAGAAGCAGGGCGACCCGCGCCGCTCCGGCGGCCACCGGACACTGACCCACACCTGGCTGTGGGCGGTCCTGATCGGCGGGGGCACCTCGGTGCTGGCCATCACGGGCGGCCGCTGGGCGGTGCTGGCGATCCTCTTCGTGCACATGGTGCTCGCCATCGAGGGCCTGCTCTGGCGGGCGACCCGGGGTTCCAGCAGCGACGTGCTGGTCTGGCTGCTGGCCGGGACCAGCGCCTGGATCATCGCCGGGATACTGGACAAGCCGGACGGCGGTGCCGACTGGCTGTTCACCGCGCCGGGCCAGGAGTATCTGTGGCTGGGGCTGCCGATCGTGCTCGGAGCGCTGGTGCACGACATCGGGGACGCGCTGACCGTCTCGGGCTGCCCGATACTCTGGCCGATACCGGTGGGGCGCAAGCGCTGGTATCCCGTCGGCCCGCCGAAGGCCATGCGCTTCCGGGCGGGCAGCTGGGTCGAGCTGAAGGTGCTGATGCCGGCGTTCATGCTCCTCGGCGGAGTGGGCGGCGCGGCGGCGCTCAACTTCATCTGAGGGCCGCGCGGCCACAGCCCCGCGGGCCCGCGTCGGGGCCCGCGCCGGGGCGCGGACCCGATCGCCCGGCCCGTTCAGCCGGTGCCGCCGGCGCCCTGCCCCTCGCCTCCGCCGCCGTAGCGCCGCTCGAAACGGGCGACGCGTCCCTCGGAGTCCACGGTCCGCGCCTTGCCCGTGTAGAAGGGATGGCTCTCGGAGGAGATCTCCACGTCCACCACCGGGTAGGTCTCGCCGTCGTCCCAGGCGATCGTCTGGTCGCTGGTGGCGGTGGAACGCGTGAGGAAGGCGTATCCGGCGCTGCGGTCCCGGAAGACCACGGGCCGGTACTCGGGGTGTTTGTCCTGCTGCATCGCTGCTCCTCGTGCGGCGCGGATGATCGGGGCGGCGGCGGGACGCCGCCGCGGGGGGCGTCAGCCGGGCAGGGAGTCCTCGTCGACGACGTGCATCGCGGCTTCCTCGGCGGAGGCCGCGGCACCGTCGATGCCCACGTCCGTGGCGACCAGGGCGGGCTCCTCGTCCTCGTGCGCTCCCTCGTCGGGGGCCACGAGCCGGCCGGAGCGGTCCGTGCCGACCTCGTTGTCCAGCAGTTCCCCGTCGGTGCCGTCGGAATCGCCCAGTCCGTCGCCGTCCGGGGCGAGCACGTCCGGCCGCTCCTCGGACAGCCGCTGTTCCAGCGTCTCGCCCCGCCGGCGTTCGGCGGCCGTCACACCGGTGTGTTCCACCGCCCAGGGGCGTTCGGGCGGGGACCAGCCGCGGTCGAGTGGGTCGTCCACACCGTCGTACTCGAGGGTGTCCTCGCCGTCGAGCAGCCCCGTGTCCTCGCGCTGCTCGGATCCGTCGGGCTGATAGACGTCGTCTCCCCATCCGCCGACGCTGTTCACGGGTACCTCCAGGGGGGTGGGGCGGGACCCCGTCTCGCCGTGGTCCGCGGCGGGCCGCCGCTGCACGGGGCACAGGCGACACCCCTCGCGGAACCGCGCGGTCCCGGGGGCTCCCCCGAGCCGGTGCCTCCTCCCAGCCTTCCACTCCCGTTCGGGAACCCGCAACGGCACGGCCGTCGACCGGGTCCCCGCCACCGGTGCCCCGCCGGGCCGCCCGGCGGTCCCTGCCACCGGTGTCCCGCCGGGCCGCCCGGTGGTCGGGACCGGTACACGGCGGGGACCGCTCCCGACCGGTGCGGGCCCCGCGGCTGCGCCGTCAGGGTGCCCGGCCCGGTGCCGGGCGGCGTGCCCTCACCCGTGCCAGGACCGCCACAGCGCCGCGTAGGCACCGTCCGCCGCGACCAGTTCGTCGTGGCTGCCCAGCTCGCTGATCCGCCCGTTCTCCACGACGGCGATGACGTCCGCGTCGTGGGCGGTGTGCAGCCGGTGCGCGATCGCGATCACCGTGCGGCCGTCCAGGACCCTGGCCAGGGACCGTTCGAGGTGGCGGGCCGCCCTGGGGTCGAGCAGCGACGTCGCCTCGTCCAGCACCAGCGTGTGCGGGTCGGCCAGCACCAGGCGGGCCAGCGCGATCTGCTGGGCCTGGGCCGGCGTGAGCGTGAAGCCGCCCGAACCGACCTCGGTGTCCAGGCCCTCCTCCAGCGCCCGGGACCAGACGTCCGCGTCGACCGCGCCCAGCGCCGCCCACAGCTCGGCGTCGGTGGCGCCGGCCCGGGCCAGACGGAGGTTGTCGCGCAGCGAACCCACGAAGACGTGGTGCTCCTGGTTGACGAGGGCGACGTGCGAGCGGACCCGCTCGGCGGGCATCCGGGACAGCTCCGCGCCACCGAGGGTGATCCGGCCGTCGCGCGGACCGTAGATGCCGGCCAGCAGCCTGCCCAGCGTCGACTTGCCGGCCCCCGACGGTCCGACGAGCGCGACCCGCGTGCCGGGGGCGACCTTCAGCGACACCTCGCGCAGGACGTCCACCCCCTCGACGTAGCCGAAGTGGACACGGTCGGCGTGCACGTGCCGTCCGTCGGGGGCCAGGGCGGCGTCACCGGCGTCCGGCTCGATGTCGCGCACACCCACCAGTCGGGCCAGGGACACCTGGGCCACCTGCAGCTCGTCGTACCAGCGCAGGATGATGCCGACCGGGTCGACCAGCATCTGCGCGATCAGTGCCGCGGTGGTCAGCTGACCGACCCCGATCCAGCCCTGGAGGACGAACACACCGCCGATCAGCAGGACGGAGGCGAGCACGGTCACATGGGTGACGTTGATGACCGGGAAGAGCACCGAGCGCAGCCACAGGGTGTAGCGCTCCCAGGCCGTCCACTCCTTGATCCGGCGCTCCGACAGCTCGATGCGGCGGGCGTCCAGCCGGTGCGACTCGACGGTGCGCCCGGCGTCCACGGTCTCGGCGAGCGCGGCGGCCACGGCGGCGTACCCGGCGGCCTCCGAGCGGTAGGCGGAGGGAGCCCGCCGGAAGTACCAGCGGCAGCCGATCACCAGCAGCGGCACCGCGAGCAGCACCACGGGCGCCAGCGGCGGGGCCGTGACCACGAGCCCGCCGAGCAGCAGCACCACCCACACGGCACCGATCGCGAGCTGGGGCACGGCCTCGCGCATGGCGTTGGCGAGCCGGTCGATGTCCGTCGTGATGCGGGAGAGCAGGTCTCCGGTCCCGGCCCGTTCCAGGACGCCGGGCGGCAGCCCGACCGACCGCACCAGGAAGTCCTCGCGCAGGTCGGCCAGCATCCGCTCGCCGAGCATCGCGCCGCGCAGCCGCACCTCACGCACGAACAGGGCCTGGACGGCGAGCGCGAGCACGAACAGCGTGGCCGTGAGACCCAGGTGCAGTTCCCGGGCGCCGTCCGACACCCGCTCCACGAGGCCGCCCAGCAGGTAGGGACCCGCCATGGAGGCGATCACCGCGACGGTGTTGACGGTGACCAGGAGGGCGAACGCGCGACGGTGCCGACGCAGCAGTTCGCCCGCGTAGGCACGTACGGTCGCGGGCGCGCCGACGGGCAGGGTGCTCGCCGTCGTCGGGGCCGCCGGGTCGTACGACGGTGGCGCGACGCCGATCATGCCGTCTCCTCGATCTCTTCCAGTCGGTGCAGTACGTCTCGGTGCAGTACGTCGTCGCCGGGGGCGCCGCCATCGAGGACCGCCGTGTCCCGGTGCGCGGCGCTCTCCTCGTCGGTCTCGCGGGTCACCACGGCGCGGTACCGGGGCTCGCCGTGCAGCAGGTCCCGGTGGGTGCCGGTCGCGGCGGCCTTGCCCTCGTGCAGGAACACGACGCGGTCCGCGCGGTCGAGCAGCAGCGGCGACGAGGTGAAGACCACGGTGGTCCGTCCCTCGCGCAGCGACCGCACGCCCTGCGCGATCCGCGCCTCGGTGTGCGAGTCCACGGCGGAGGTCGGCTCGTCCAGCACCAGCGCCTCCGGGTCCGTGATCAGGGACCGGGCCAGGGCGAGCCGCTGGCGCTGCCCGCCCGACAGGGAGCGGGCGCGCTCGGTGATGCGGGCGTCCAACGGGTCGTCCGCGCCGACCGATCCCTGCACCAGGGCCGCCAGCACGTCCCCGCACTGGGCCGCGGCCAGCGCGTCCTCGGCGTCGACCGCGCCGGACGAGGGCACGTCGAGCAGTTCGCGCAGCGTGCCGGAGAGCAGCACCGGGTCCTTGTCCTGGACCAGGACGGCGGTGCGCGCGGCCTCCAGGGGCAGTTCGTCGAGCGGCACCCCGCCCAGCAGCGCGGAGGTGCCCTTCTCCGAGGGGTGGCCGCCGAGGCGCTCCGCCAGGCGCCCGGCCGCGTCCGGGTCGCCGCACACCACGGCGGTGAACCGGCCGGAGGGCGCGAGCAGCCCGGTCTCCGGGTCGTACAGATCCCCGGTCGGCACCTCGGCGGGGCGTGATCCGGCGGTGTCGGTGGCCCGCTCCAGGGCCAGCACACGCGCGGCCCGTTTGGCGGAGGGCCGGGAGAAGGAGTACGCCATGGCGATCTCCTCGAAGTGCCGCAGAGGGTAGGTGAGGAGCATGACGGAGCTGTAGACGGTGACGAGTTCGCCGACGCCGATACGCCCTTCGCGGGCCAGGTGGACGCCGTGCCAGACCACCGCGATCAGCAGCAGTCCGGGCAGCAGCACCTGGATCGCGGAGATCAGGGACCACATGCGGGCGCTGCGCACGGCCGCGTGGCGCACCTCCTGGGAGGCGGCGCGGTAGCGGTCGAGGAAGAGTTCCTCGCCGCCGATGCCGCGCAGCACCCGCAGCCCGGCGACGGTGTCCGAGGCCAGTTCGGTGGCGCGGCCGGCCTTCTCCCGCTGGACGTCGGCCCGCCGGGTGGCCCGGGGCAGGAGCGGCAGTACCGCGAGGGCCAGCACGGGCAGGCCCAGGACCACGACGACACCGAGCGCCGGTTCGTAGACGACGAGGGCCACGCAGACCAGCACGATGGTCAGCGCCGCCGCCGTGAAGCGGGAGACGGCCTCCACGAACCAGCCGATCTTCTCCACGTCACCCGTGGAGACGGCCACGACCTCTCCGGCCGCGACGCGGCGGGTCAGGGCCGAGCCCAGCAGGGCGGTCTTGCGGGCCAGCAGTTGCTGGACACGGGCCGCCGCGGTGATCCAGTTGGTGACGGCGGCGCGGTGCAGGAAGGTGTCGCCCAGCGCGTTGCCCGCACAGCACAGCGCCATGAGGCCACCGGCGACGGCGAGTCGGGAGCCGGAGCCGTCGACGACGGCCTGGATGGCGAGACCGACGCAGAACGGCAGGGCGGAGACGGAGGCGAAGTGCAGCAGGCCCCAGGCCAGCGACTTGAGTTGTCCACCCAGCTGGTTGCGGAAAAGCCACCACAGGAATCGGGGCCCCGAGCGTGCGTCCGGCACACCCGGGTCGGGGAACGGAAGGTCTTGGATCTGCATGACGTCCCAGTGGCTCGTGTCAGGGAGGTGCCGTTGCCCACGGCATGAAGAAGCTGCAAACCGTGAAAGGTTCGCGTCGCGGCGTGCCCAAAATCAAGCGGTTTTCCGCGGTGGGGCAGGAATCCGGCTGCCGCCCGACGCCCTGTTTCCGGGCGGCTCGGCGCGGGTGCGACCATGGACCGATGCGGACGGGTACTGGACGGCGTGCGGCGGTCGCGGCGGCGGCTCTCGGGTTCCTGCTGGCGGCCTGCGGCGGCCCGTCCGGGCAGGGCGCGCGGGAGGCGGGGAGCGGACATCCCTCGGCGAGCCGGAGCGGCGGTGCCGCCACCGCCGACCCGACGGTGATCCCGGGCCTCGGTGAGCGGTTCCACCGCCGCATACCCGCCGACTCGCGCCAGGTCGTGGCGGTGTACGGCGAGGGCGTCGACTCCGCGCGGTCCACGGTCGCGCTGTACACGAAGCGGGGCTCCGCGTGGAACCGGGACCGCGTCTGGGCGGCGCACAACGGCACCAAGGGGTGGACGACCGACCATCACGAGAACGACAAGCGCAGCCCCGTCGGCGTGTTCACCCTCAGCGACGCGGGCGGCGTGCTCCCGGACCCCGACGGGTCACCCGGCGCCGGGCTGCCCTACACCCGGTCCGGTTCCTTCGCCGCACCGCGGTCGTGGGGCAGGTCGTACTGGCACGACTTCGACTACGTGATCGCCATCGACTACAACCGCGTGAAGGGCACCCCGCCGAACGACCCGACCCGCCCCGAGGGCACCGCGAAGGGCGGGAGCATCTGGCTGCACATGGACCACGGCAGCGGCACGTCCGCCTGCGTCAGCCTGCCCCAGGAGGGCATGGAGCACCTGCTGCGCACGCTCGAACCGGACCTGCACCCGGTGGTCGTCATGGGCGACCGGGCGCACCTGAGGGCCTGACGGCGCGTCCGCCCGTCACGCCCTCCGCTGCTCCGGCGGCGAGGGCGGGCCGTCGACGAGCGCGCCCAGGAGTCCGCCGAGGAGCGTGCGCTGATCGTCCGTCAGCGGCGCGAGGATCTCCTCGGCGGCGGCCCGGCGCCCGGCGTGCAGTTCGCGCAGGGCGGCGCGGCCGTCGTCGGTCAGCTCGATCCTGATCACCCGTCGGTTGCCGGGGTCCGGGACGCGGCGTACCTTCCCGGCGGTCTCCAGTCCGTCGACCAGTGTCGTCACCGCTCGGGGCACGACCTCCAGGCGCTCGGCGAGATCCGCCATGCGAGGCGGCGAGCCGTAGTGCGCCAGGGTGCGCAGCAGTCGGGACTGGGCCGGTGTGATGCCGAGGCCGCGGTGCTCGAGGTGGCGCTTCTGAATGCGGTGCACCCGGCGGGTGAGGCGCAGCAATTGCTCGGCGAGCAGTCCGTCGGGATCGGGGGCGGTCATACGGGAACAATATCAGGACGATGTTCATTGTGAGTATAGGTAACAATGAGCTATGGTCCGTAAAGTCCCGCCGGACCGGTGCGTCAGCCGTACGGCCTCGGCCGGCCGCCCCCGTCCCGACCCTCCGTAGGAGCCCATGCACCCCGACCGCGAATCCGCCTGGCAGGCGCCCGCCGACGCGAAGGAACAGCCCCGGCAGGTGCGCCGCATCCTGAGACTCTTCCGCCCGTACCGCGGCCGCCTCGCGGTGGTCGGCCTGCTCGTCGGCGCGGCCTCGCTCGTCTCGGTCGCCACCCCCTTCCTGCTGAAGGAGATCCTCGACGTCGCGATCCCCGAGGGGCGCACCGGTCTGCTGAGCCTGCTGGCCCTCGGCATGATCCTCGGCGCCGTCCTCACCAGCGTCTTCGGGGTGCTGCAGACGCTGATCTCCACGACCGTGGGCCAGCGGGTCATGCACGACCTGCGCACCGCCGTCTACGGCCGCCTCCAGCGCATGTCCCTGGCCTTCTTCACCCGCACCCGCACCGGCGAGGTCCAGTCCCGCATCGCCAACGACATCGGCGGCATGCAGGCGACCGTCACCTCCACGGCGACCTCCCTGGTCTCCAACCTCACCAGCGTCGTCGCCACGATCGTCGCCATGGTGGTGCTCGACTGGCGCCTGACCGTCGTCTCGCTGCTCCTGCTCCCGGTGTTCGTGTGGATCAGCCGCCGCGTCGGCCGTGAGCGCCGCAAGATCACCACTCAGCGGCAGAAGCAGATGGCGGCGATGGCCGCCACCGTCACCGAGTCGCTCTCCGTCAGCGGCATCCTGCTCGGCCGCACCATGGGCCGCTCCGACTCGCTCACCCGCGCCTTCGCCGACGAGTCCGAGGGCCTGGTCGACCTGGAGGTGCGGTCGAACATGGCGGGCCGCTGGCGGATGGCCGTCATCACCATCGTCATGGCGGCGATGCCGGCGGTCATCTACTGGACCGCCGGCATCGCCCTCCAGCTCGGCGGCCCGGATGTCTCCCTCGGCACGATCGTGGCCTTCGTCTCGCTCCAGCAGGGCCTGTTCCGTCCGGCCGTGAGCCTGCTGTCGACCGGTGTCCAGATCCAGACCTCGCTCGCGCTCTTCCAGCGCATCTTCGAGTACCTCGACCTGCCCGTGGACATCACCGAGCGGGAGGACCCCGTCCGTCTCGACCACGTCAAGGGCGAGGTCCGCTTCGAGGGCGTCGAGTTCCGCTACGACGACCGGGGCCGCCCGGTCCTCGACGGGATCGACATCACCGTGCCCGCCGGCAGCAGCCTCGCCGTCGTCGGCCCGACCGGCGCCGGCAAGTCCACGCTCGGCCACCTGGTGCCGCGGCTGTACGACGTGACCGGCGGCCGGGTCACCCTGGACGGGGTCGACGTGCGCGATCTCGACTTCGACACCCTCGCCCGCGCGGTCGGCGTCGTCTCGCAGGAGACGTACCTCTTCCACGCCTCGGTCGCCGAGAACCTGCGCTTCGCCAAACCGGACGCCACCGACGCCGAGCTGGAGGAGGCGGCGCGGGCGGCGCAGATCCACGACCACATCGCCGCCCTGCCCGACGGCTACGACACGGTCGTCGGTGAACGCGGGCACCGGTTCTCCGGCGGGGAGAAGCAGCGCCTGGCCATCGCCCGCACCATCCTGCGCGACCCGCCCGTCCTGGTCCTCGACGAGGCGACCAGCGCCCTGGACACCCGGACCGAGGCCGCCGTGCAGGAGGCCATCGACGCCCTGTCCGCCGACCGGACCACGATCACCATCGCGCACCGCCTCTCCACCGTCCGCGACGCCGACCGCATCGTGGTCCTCGACTCCGGGCGCCTGGCGGAGCAGGGGACGCACGAGGAGTTGCTGGAGCGGGACGGGCGGTACGCCGCCCTGGTCCGCCGGGACGCCCGACTGGAACCGACAAAATGAAGATATGCCAGGTTTGTCCGCTTTTCGGGGTTACCGTGCCCGCATGCAGACGAACACGCCGCCACGCAGCCCGAGAGGCACCAGGAGAACGATCCGACTGACGCGCCGGGGCCGCATCGCCCTGATCGCGACCGGCGCCATCGTGGCCGGTACCGCCGTGGCGGTGCCGCTGCTGATGACGGACGACGAGGGGGACCCCCGTCCCACCTCCCTGGTGGTCCCGGAGGGCTGGCGCGCCACCCAGGTCTACGACGCCGTCGACAAGGCCCTCGCCCTGCCCGCGGGCACCACCAAGAAGTCCCTGGCCAAGGCCCACCTCAGGCTTCCGAACGACGCCGAGGGCAACCCCGAGGGCTACCTCTACCCGGCGACCTACCCGCTCGGCGAGAACCCGACCCCCGAGAAGCTGCTGACGGCCATGGTGGACACGGCGAACGAGAAGTTCACCGGCGCGCCCATCGCCGCCGGCGCCCAGCGCAACGCGCTCAACGTCTACCAGGCGGTCACCATCGCCAGCATCGTGCAGGCCGAGGCCGCCACCGAGGAGGACATGGGCAAGGTGGCCCGGGTGGTCTTCAACCGGCTGGAACGCGGCATGCCGCTGCAGATGGACTCCACCATCAACTACGCGCTGGGCCGCTCCACCCTGCACACCACCACCGAGGACACGAAGATCGACAGCCCCTACAACTCGTACCAGCGCATGGGGCTGCCGCCCACGCCCATCGCCAATCCGGGCGAGGACGCGATGCGCGCCGCGATCGACCCGACGCCGGGCGACTGGCTGTACTTCGTCACCGTCAAGCCCGGCGACACCCGGTTCACCGCCGACTACGCGGAACACCAGCGCAACGTCGCCGAGTTCAACCGCCTCGCGCGCAGCGCGTCCGGCGGGGCGCGGGACACGTGACCCGGCGGGGCGTCACGCGGCGACCGGCTCCTGTTCGGCCAGCAGCCGCCTGATGTCCCGTACGGCCGCGCGTCCCGCCCGGTTGGCGCCGATGGTGCTGGCCGACGGCCCGTAGCCGACGAGATGGACCCGCGGGTCGGCGACGGCGCGCGTCCCCTCGACCCGGATCCCGCCGCCCGCCTCCCGCAGGCGCAGCGGCGCCAGATGGTCGATGACGGGCCGGAACCCGGTCGCCCACAGGATCACGTCGGCGGCCACCCGCCGCCCGTCGGCCCACTCCACGCCCTCCTCGGTGATCCGGTCGAACATGGGCAGGCGGTCCAGCACACCGGACTCCAGCCCGGCGCGGATCGCGTCGTTCAGCGGGAGTCCGGTCACGGACACCACGCTCTTCGGGGGCAGCCCCCGCCGCACCCGCTCCTCGACGAGCGCCACCGCCGCCCGGCCCGCGTTCTCGTCGAAGGGCCCTTCCCGGAACACGGGCGGCCGCCTGGTCACCCACGTGGTGGCGGCGGCGTACGGGGCCAGCTCCAGCAGGTGCTGCGTCCCCGAGGCGCCCCCGCCCACCACGACCACGCGCTGTCCGGCGAACTCCTCGGGGCCCGCGTACCGCGCGGTGTGCAGCTGCCGCCCGCGGAAGGTCTCCTGGCCCGGGTAGCGCGGCCAGAAGGGCCGGTCCCAGGTGCCGGTCGCGTTGATCAGCGCCCGCGTCGACCACGCCCCGTCCGACGTCTCGACCAGCAGGCGCTCGCCCGTGCCCTCCCGCACCGCGCGGACGTCGACGGGCCGCCGTACCCGCAGGTCGAAGGTCTCCTCGTAGGCCGCGAAGTACTCGCTGATCACCTCGGCCGACGGCCGTGCCGGATCCGCCCCGGTCAGCTCCATGCCCGGCAGCGCGTGCATCCCGTGCACCTTGCCGTACGTCAGCGACGGCCAGCGGAACTGCCACGCGCCCCCCGGCCCCGGGGAGTGGTCCAGGACCACGAAGTCGCGCTCCGGCTCGAATCCGGTGCGCCGCAGGTGATGGGCCGCGGCGAGTCCCGCCTGACCGGCACCGATGACGACGACCTCGACCTCACGTGTGTGGTTCACGCTTCCACCAACGGCGCAGCGCGCCCCGGTCTTCCCCCGATGTCAGGATGGGGGCATGCCAGATGCCTTCACCACCCGGGTCCTGAACCTCGCCACCGGATCGACGGAGCGCGTCGCCGACATCACGGGCGACTGCGAGTCCTTCCTGCGCGAGGTGGCGGCCGGCCGCGACGGCCTGCTCAACGTCTTCGTCCCGCACGCCACCGCCGGCATCGCCGTCATCGAGACCGGCGCCGGCAGCGACGACGACCTGCTGTCCGCCCTGCACACGCTGCTGCCCGCCGACGACCGCTGGCAGCACCGCCACGGCAGCCCCGGCCACGGCCGCGACCACGTCCTGCCCGCCTTCGTGCCGCCGCACGCGACGCTTCCGGTGATCGGCGGACGGCTGGAGCTGGGGACCTGGCAGTCGGTGTGCCTGGTCGACACCAACCGGGACAATCCCGACCGCCAGGTCCGGCTGAGCTTCCTCGGCTGACCGAGGGAGCCCGGCGGCCTCAGGCGCCCTGCTCCACCGCCATCTCGCCCAGCTCCGACCAGCCGTCCTGGTCGAGCGTCGTGTTCACGATGCGCGGCGTCCGGGCCAGGTAGCGCGGCAGCTTCTCCTGCGCGGCCCGGAAGTGCGCCGACTGGACGTGCGCGGCGCCCGCCTCGTCGTCGCGGAACGCCTCGACCAGGACGTACTCGGACGGGTCCTCGACGCTGCGGGACCAGTCGAACCAGAGGCAGCCGGGCTCCTCGCGGGTGGCCCGGGTGAACTCCCCGGAGATCTCCGGCCACTGGTCCGCGTGTTCCGGGAGCACCTGGAACTTCGCCGTAATGAAGATCATGACGTTCGCTTTCTGTGAGGGGTCGACCGGAGGGTTCCGGTCACGGCACCAGGACGGCGCGCCCGCGGACCCGTCCGGCGTCCAGGTCCGCCAGTGCGTCCCGGAACCGGTCGAGCGGGTACGTCGCCGTGTGCAGCCGCACCCGGCCCTGCGCCGCGAGCACCATCAGCTCGCACAGGTCGGTGTAGCTGCCAACGAGATTACCGATGAAGTTGATCTCGGACGAAATGACGTCGATGGTCGGGACGTCGATGTTCTCGCCGTACCCGACGACGTGGTAGTCGCCCGCCCGGCGCAGCATCCGGACCCCGTCGCGGGTGGCGCCGCCCTCGCCGACGAAGTCGACGACGACCTCGGCCCCGTGGCCGCCGGTCAGTTCCCGCACCCGCTCCACGTGGTCCCCGTCGGCGACGACGCCGTGGTCGGCGCCGACGG
>MUMD01000297.1 GCA_002155895.1 Streptomyces rochei | reverse complement strand
TGACGCGCCGGCCGCGGCCGGGCCGGCCGGCCGTCACCTCGCCGGTGGCGCTCACCGCCAGTCCCCGTCGGTCTCCGTCGCCTCCTCGGCGGCCTGGCGCTCGGCGTGCTCCTGGGCCTTGCCGCGGGTCTCCTTGGCGTCGGCGGGCAGCTCCAGTTCGGGGCAGTCCTTCCACAGCCGCTCCAGGGCGTAGAAGACGCGCTCCTCGCTGTGCTGGACGTGGACGACGATGTCGACGTAGTCGAGCAGGATCCAGCGGGCCTCGCGGTCGCCCTCGCGGCGGACCGGCTTGGCGCCGAGTTCCTTGTTGAGCCGCTCCTCGATCTCGTCGACGATCGACTTGACCTGGCGGTCGTTGGGCGCGGAGGCCAGCAGGAAGGCGTCCGTGATCGACAGCACGTCGCTGACGTCGTAGGCGATGACGTCGTGCGCGAGCTTGTCGGCTGCCGCCTGGGCGGCGGTGTTGATGAGTTCGATGGATCGGTCGGTCGCGGTCACTGCGTGGCTTTCGGTCGGCGGTCGTTTGACCTCAAGGGTCTCACGACCGCCGACGGCGGCCCACGTGATAAACGTCCGGCCCTACGAGGACGGTTCGTAGTCCCGGCCGAGCACCACCGAGACCCTGGCGTTGGCGGACACCTCGCCCTGGGTGACGGCGTCGGCGGGCAGGCCCAGGGTCTTGGCGACCTGGACGGCGTTCTCCTTGTCGGCGGCCTCGGCGTAGACGACCTCCGAGGCGGCCTGGGTGCCGGAGGCGGTACCGCCGGACAGGAAGGTGAAGCCTCCGTTGAGGAGGACCACACGGGCCTCGGCGGTGCGGGCCTCGACGCCGGTGGCGTTGCGCACGGAGACACTGACCGCCGCGTCCCGGTCGGGGCTCTCGGCGGTGCCGCCCAGGACGTCCTTGACGACGCTCTCGCCGGCCTCGGGGCTGAGCCCGCCGTCGTCCTGGACGGGCAGCAGCGTGGTCTTGAAGTCGCCGCCCTTGGCGAGGTCGGAGAGGCCCGCGAGGAAGGTGCCGAGGTCCTTCTCGGTCAGCGGCGGGTCCAGGATCAGACCGAGGGTCTGGACGGTGGTCGTCGCACCCTGGGGGTCCGAGGACAGCTTGCGCAGCACCGCGTGCATGACCTGCCCGAACCGCTGCAGCTGGGCGTCGGCCCGCTCGCCCTCGCCGCGGTACGTCGCGTAGGCGACGGCCATCTTGCCGCTGAGGGTCTGGGCCTCGCCCTTGCGCACCAGCGGCGTCGCGCCCTTGTCCTTGGCCTCCGGGTCGGGGACGTCGGCGTCGGTGTCGACCTCGATGTTGCCGACCAGGTCGACCAGGATCTGGAGGTAGGGCGTGTCCAGGCGCCAGGTGCCCTCGATGTCGGTGCCGAGGGCCGTGTCGAGCGCGGTGCGGGTCGCGTCGGGGCCGGCCTCGTCGACGGACTTCGCGAGCGTGGTGGAGGTGCCGTCGTCGCCGGTCAGGGCGAGGGTGTTGGGCAGCAGCACGGCGGTGCCCTGCCGGGTGGTGGTGTTGTCGACGAGCAGGGCGGTGGAGGTGCCGCCGCCGTCGGTGTCGTGCAGGTGGACGGCGATCACGTCGCGCTTCTGGGCGCCCGCGGCCGTCGCACCGCCCGCCTTGTCGTCCGAGGAGGACGTGCCGGGGAGCTTTCCGGCGTACCAGAGGTAGCCGACGCCGCCCACGGCGACCAGCGCCAGGACGACGACCAGGGCGACGACACGCGCGCGTGCGCGGCGCCGGGCCTCCTCGCGGCGTTCGGTGCGGTTCTCCGTGAACTTCATCCAGTCGATGACGTCCTCGGAGTCGTCGGTGGGCTCCTCGACGAAGGCGAACTGCTCGGTCCGGTAATCCCGGTCGGGTTCGTCGCTCTCGTCGCGGGTCTCCGGCTCGTCGCGCGGGCCCGCCTGCTGCGGGATGTGCGCGGTCTGCTCGGCGACCTGGGGCGGCCGGCCGCCCCAGGTCGCCGAGCNNGGCGGCCCCCTGGGTGTAGGGGTCGTACGGGGCGTACGGCTGCTGCTCGGCCCCGCCGTTCCCGTACGGGGCGTCGAAGCGGCCGTCGTAGGCGTCCTGGCCGGGGGCGGGCGGCTGCCGGCCGGTGTCCCAGCCCGCCTGGGTGCCGTAGGCGTCGTAGGGCTGCTGCTGCCCGCCGGCGGCGTACGGGTCGTAGGCGTAACCCTG
>MUMD01000296.1 GCA_002155895.1 Streptomyces rochei | reverse complement strand
CCGGCCGCGGCCGGCGCGTCATCCTGTGGCGGCACGGCCAGACCTCGTGGAACGTGGAACGCCGCTTCCAGGGCACCACCGACGTCGAGCTGACCGAGACCGGCGTCGCCCAGGCCCGTCGCGCCGCCCGGCTCCTGGTCCACCTCAAGCCCGACGCGATCGTCGCCTCCGACCTCACCCGCGCCGCGAGCACGGCCGCGGAGCTGGCGGCCCTCACCGGCCTGGAGGTGACCCTGGAGGAGGGCCTGCGGGAGACCTACGCGGGCGTCTGGCAGGGCCTGACCCACGGCGAGATCATCGCCCGGTACGGCGAGGAGTACGCGGCGTGGAAGCGCGGCGAGCCGGTCCGCCGCGGCGGCGGCGAACTGGAGACCGAGGTCGCCGACCGCGCCGCCCCCGTCGTGCTCCGGCACGCCGAAAAGCTCGCCGAGGACGGCACCCTCGTCGTGGTCAGCCACGGCGGCACGATCCGCACCACCATCGGCCGCCTGCTCGGCCTCGAGCCGCGCAGCTGGGAGAGCCTCGGCGGCCTCACCAACTGCTGCTGGTCCGTCCTGGGCGAGGGCGCCCGGGGCTGGCGCCTGCTGGAGCACAACGCCGGCACCCTGCCGGAACCGGTGCTCGGCGACGACGACTGACCGGCCCGGGGCGGCTCCGGGCCCGGCCCCGGGACCCGGATTTCACTTTCCGGCAGGTCGCAGGCTAAAGTTCTTCTTGTTCGCCCCGCCGAGCGGGGCGAAACACCACACGGCCCGGCCGGGTGGCAGCAAGGGGCTATAGCTCAGTTGGTAGAGCGCCTGCATGGCATGCAGGAGGTCAGGAGTTCAATTCTCCTTAGCTCCACAGTTCACGGAAAGATCCCGTCCCCTCAGGGGGGCGGGATTTTTCGTTCGCGCCCGCTTGAACGCGCCGCCTCCCGCAGGCGTATCCCTCGGTGGAACTCCGTGTCCGGACTGGTACTGAGGCGTCGCTGACCGTATTGGCCCGCTCGTGGCAGAATCAAACGGCCGGAAGGGGACCGCGACCCGACGGGAGGGAGTGGCGATGCCTGCGAGCATCCTCGAGGAGGTCGGCCACCTCCTCGGCTCGGCGGTGACACGGAACACGGCCACTCGTCTCCTCTGCCCCTCCTGCGGTTCCGGGCACGTGGCCCAGGTCCTCGGGGACAACGGAGGGATCTCCTACGTGTGCACGGCCTGCGGCCACAGCTGGAGCTGAGCGATGGGTGCACACAGGCGGAAGTGCGACTGGTGCGGCAGCGGCACCCCGATCGTGCGGGACATGGAGCCGGTGAACCCGGACTACCAGTACTGGTGCGAGGAGTGCGCGCGGGCGCTGATCATAAAGGGCGACCCCATCGAGACCTACCGCGAACTCGAGGGCGAGCCGATCTACGGCCGGCTGCTCGAGGAGCACTGCACGCTCAAGCGGTTCTACTCGTTCGTCACGGCCTAGCGATCTCCGACCGGACTGCCACAAGAGGGCACAAACCGGGCAAACCGGAAACGATTTGGTGTTGGGCCCGGTGGACCGTGTAATGTTGGCGTCGCCGCCGGGGAAACCGGGCGGACGAAGAAGCAAGGGGCTATAGCTCAGTTGGTAGAGCGCCTGCATGGCATGCAGGAGGTCAGGAGTTCAATTCTCCTTAGCTCCACATCGGGAAGAACCCCCGGATCTCTGATCCGGGGGTTCTTCCGTGTGCGGGCGGTGGGGGCCGGCGGGGTGTCAGCGGCCCAGCGCCCGGCGGCCCCGGACCTGGGACAGCACCGGCAGGTTGGTGCGCGAGGCGGGGGCCTGGCCGCGGCCGTCCTCCTCGATGCGCAGCGCGAGCGCCGGGCAGCGGCGCACGGCGCGCACCGCCTTGGCCTCCGCGAAGCGCGGCACGTCCGCCTGCGCCACGGTGGGGAAACCGTCGGCGCCGAGCTGGAAGACCTCCGGGAGGATGTCGGCGCACAGCCCGTGGCCCCGGCACAGCGTCCAGTCGACGTGGATCTTCTGCCGGCTCGGGCCGTTCCCGCCGTCGTCGGAGCCCGGGACGCCCGTGGGGGCCCCTCCGCCCTCGAAGAGCGGCAGGACGCCCTCCACCGGCCGTCCGCAGCCGTTGCCGAGGACGTGGGCGGCCAGGTCGTCCGTGAACGCCTTGAGGGTCGACTCCAGGAACATCGCCGAGCCGTCCGGGTGCGAGCAGGCGCCGCGCCGCTTCACGTTCCGCGCGACCTGCTTGACCGCCTCCAGCGCGGCCGGACCGCCACCGTTCAGGATGTCCTCCAGGCCCCGGGCGGCGGCCGGCAGTCCGAGGTAGCAGGGGCCGCACTGGCCCGCGCTCTCCTGCGCCAGCCACTGCGCCACCCGCAGCGACTCGCCCAGCGGGCAGGTGTCCTGACCGATCGGCAGGATGGCGCCGGCGCCGAGCGAGCCGCCCACCTGCTGCAGCGAGTTGCGGGAGACGATCGCCTCGTCGACGGTCGCCGCGTCGATCCACTTGCCGTGGTAGCCGCCGGTCAGCACGCCCTGTGGGACCGGCGGCGCGCCGGCCAGCTGGAGCACGTAGCGCAGCGGCACGCCCGTCGGCACCTCGATCACCATCGGCCGGGCGACCGCGCCGGAGACGGTGAGCATGACGGTGCCCGGCTCGTCGTACAGGCCGGTGTTGCCGTAGCGCTCGGGGCCGATGCGGGCGGCGATGGCCAGTTGGGCGAAGGTCTCGGCGTTGGACAGCAGGGTCGGCGCGCCGCCCACGCCGCTCCTGGAGGCGCTGACCTTGCGGCCGGGCGGGATGGCCGGACCGCCGTCGATGGAGCGGATCAGCGAGGCCGCCGCGCCGGTGACCATGCGCACCGGGTTGCGCTGCACCCGTGCCCGCAGCGCGGAGCGGCGTCCGTTGCTCAGGCCGCGCTCGGCGAGGGCGGCCTCCATGGAGCGCTGGGTGGACTCCCGGGTGACGCCGATGACGAGGGTGCGGGCACCCATCGCCTCGGCGCACAGCAGCGCGCCGTCCAGGATCAGGTGCGGGGCACGGTTGATGAGCACCGTGTCCTTGCGGCAGGCCGGCTCGTCCTCGCTGCCGTTGACGACCACGACCGGTCGCACACCGCGCTTGATCGCGGACTCGGCGACCGAGCGCAGCTTCTTGTGGAAGGGGAAGCCCGCGCCGCCGCGGCCCCTCAGGTTGATGCGTTCGGAGAGCTGCGCGAGCTGCTCCCCGCCCATCGGTTCGAGCGGGCCGTGCACCTTGAGGTGCATCGGCAGGTCAAGACGCTCGACAAGGTCGAAGCCCGACGTGAGCTGGGGAAGCCCGACCACGCGGACTTCGGGTACGTCGGGCAGGGCCTCGTTCACTCATAGCCTCCGGAAGGCGTGTTCCAGGGTTCGCCCGAACCCGGTGCGCCGAAGTCGTGGGCCGACGAGGGCGTACCGGGCGACGGCGCACCGGGGGCCGGTTCGGTTGGGGGACCGCTGCGGTAGGTGTCGTTCGGGTAGTACGTGTCGTGGACGGTGTTCGTCTCACCGGTGTCGTACACGTCACTCGGGCCGGGGCCCGGGAAGCGGCCCGTGGGGTCCGGGGCGCCGTAGACCGGGATGGTGTGGCCGGTGTCGTCGAGCGGGTCGTAGGCGGACGGCGGGGCCTCCCCGACCGGGGGCGGCGACGGTATCGGCCAGCTGCCCGAGGTGCTGCCGCCGCCGTCCACCACGGGCATCGCCTCGGTGGGCCGCGGGTCCGAGGGCGTTCCCGGCAGGGTCGCGTCGGCGGTCAGCGGGGTCCGGCGCCCGCCCGGGGAGCCGGACACCGCGCGGTAGGCGGCGGCGAAACCGTGCGCGGGCTCCCGGGCCGCCACGCGTTCCGCGGGCTCGTACAGCGGCGCGGACGGGGACGTTCCGCGTGGTCGGGAGGCGGTGGGGTCCCCGTAGCCCGGCAGCGCGGACGCGGTGGCCCGGGACCGGCTCTCCGCGGTGGCCCGGGACCGGCT
>MUMD01000295.1:370-514 GCA_002155895.1 Streptomyces rochei | reverse complement strand
CGGTGACCGCGCGGGCGGCGGGGGCTCCCGGTTCGATGAGGGTGTAGTGGCCGGTACCGGGCAGGACGACCGTTCGGAGGTCCCGGTGCACGGCCGCGTAGTCGCTGAACTGGGTGAGCGGGACCTCCTCGTCGGCGGCGCCGT
>MUMD01000295.1:0-363 GCA_002155895.1 Streptomyces rochei | reverse complement strand
GAAGTGCTCCTCGCCACCGAGGAGTTGCAGCGCGGCGTCGTCGCTGAGGCCGTCGCGTCGGGTGGCGGTGAGGTCGGTGAGCGGGGCGAGGGCGAGCACGCTCGTCGGCAGTGTGTGCGTGTGCCAGCGGGAGCCCGGTGGCAGCAGTCCCCGGGCTGCGCACCACAGCGCCAGGTGACCGCCGGAGCAGTGACCCGCCAGAACGTAGGGTCGTCCTTCGGGCAGGGTGTCCACGACGCGGGAGACGTCGTCGAAGGTCTCCGGGTAGCCACCCGCGCCCCCGGAGCGGCGGAAGCCGGGAAGCAGCACGTCGAAGCCCTGCTCGGACAGGTACGCCGCGAACGGGGTCAGGTGCATCCGGTC
>MUMD01000294.1:980-1220 GCA_002155895.1 Streptomyces rochei | reverse complement strand
CGGGGTCAGGTGCATCCGGTCGTAGCGCCAGTAGCCGCCGTGCAGCAGGATCACCAGCGGGGCGTCGGTGTCGCCGCACGGCCAGGCGTCGTAGGTCTGGTGGGGATGGTCGCCGTAGCGGCCGTGCACCGGTGCCAGCACCGGCTTCAGGCTCAGGACCCGCCGCTCCTCCTCGGCCGCGAAGGCGGAGATCGTCCTAGACGTCACCGCGCACCTCCCACAGTTCGGGGAAGACCGGGC
>MUMD01000294.1:708-940 GCA_002155895.1 Streptomyces rochei | reverse complement strand
ACCTCCACGACCCCGGGGTCGCCGGTGTACGGACGCGTCACGTCGCGCTCCCGGACGTGGCGCGGGACGGGCAGGCCCTGCCGGTGGAGGTACGCCAGCACCTCGTCGTAGAGGGACGGTTCGCGGTAGGTCTCGGCGAGCGCCTCGTGGACGGCTCGGTCGCCCCGGTGGGCGCGCAGCAGGCCGGCGGACTTGTCGCCGAGGAGGAACTCCATGTGCCGGTACATCGCCG
>MUMD01000294.1:0-687 GCA_002155895.1 Streptomyces rochei | reverse complement strand
GGGCGCCCAGGCGCCGCCCAGGGCGGTCAGGGCCCGGCGGCTGCGCGTCAGCGCGTCCGTGGCCGCGTGCAGGTCGTCCTTGGCGAAGGCCACCCGTGCCGTGCGCCACTCGTGCACGATCAGGGTGAACCACAGTTCCATCACCTGGGTGGTCACGAGGAAGCCCATCTCGTCGGGGGCCTCGGTGAGCGGCTGCTGCAGGGAGTTGAGTACGGAGGCGCGCACATAGGTGTCGTACGGGCTGGCGCCCGTGAAGGGCCGGGTGAGGGCGGCGTCCGTCACCGGCTCGTCGAGGGCGGTCGTGCTGTCGTTCATCGCTTCTCCTGGGGGTGCGTACGGGTCACACGCCGAGGTGGGCGCCGCCGGAGGCGTCGATCCACTGGCCGGTCACCCAGCGGGCGTCGTCGCTCGCGACGAACGAGACGATGTCGGCGATGTCGACGGGGTCGCCGAGCCTGCCGAAGGTGGATGCCTCGGAGTACCTACGGCGGATCTCCGGGACGGCGAGTGTGGGGTTGATCTCCGTCTCGGTGTATCCGGGGGCGACGGCGTTGACCGTGATGCCCCGGGGGCCCAGCTCTTGGGCGAGGGAGAGGGTGAGGTAGTCGAGGGCCGCCTTGGTCATGGTGTACGCGACGATCGCCGGGAAGGCGACGCGGGTCGCGACGGAGGAGATGTTGACGATCC
>MUMD01000293.1 GCA_002155895.1 Streptomyces rochei | reverse complement strand
GCCCCTCGGCGACCTACAACACCGTGCTCACGCTGCGTCTCGACGGCACACTGGACGTGGAGGCCCTGCGCGCGGCGATCGGTGATGTCGTCGCCCGGCACGAGAGCCTGCGCACGGTCTTCACCGAGGACGAGCAAGGCGCGTACCAGATCGTGCTGCCCGTCGAGGCCGCCTCGACGCCCTTCACGGTCGTCGACGTGACCGAGGAGGAGGTCGGCGCCCGGCTCGACGAGGCCGTGGGCCACCGCTTCGACCTGGCTCAGGAACTCCCCGCACGCACCTCGCTGTTCCGGGTGTCGGAGCGGGAGCACGTGCTGCTGCTCCTCATCCACCACATCGCCAGCGACGCCTGGTCCCGGGCGCCCCTCGCCCAGGACCTCACCGCCGCCTACGCGGCCCGCGTCCGCAGCGAGACGCCCGCGTGGGCTCCGCTGGCCGTCCAGTACGCGGACTACGCGCTCTGGCAGCAGGAAATCCTCGGCGACGAGACCGACTCCGGCAGCCTGGCGGGCCGCCAGCTCGACTACTGGAAGCAACAACTGGCCGACCTGCCCGAGCAGCTCGACCTCCCCACCGACCGGCCCCGGCCGGCCGTCGCGGGGTACTCGGGCGACCGCATTCCGTTCACCGTGCCGGCAGAGCTGCACGCACGGCTGACGGAGCTGGCGCGCGCCACCAACACCAGTGCGTTCATGGTGATCCAGGCGGCGGTCGCGGTCCTGCTCACGCGTCTCGGTGCGGGTGAGGACATCCCGATCGGCACGCCCGTCGCGGGGCGCACGGACGACGCCGCCGACGACCTGATCGGGCTCTTCATCAACACGCTGGTCCTTCGCACGGACACGGCCGGTGATCCGTCCTTCCGCCGGCTCCTCGACCGCGTGCGCGACACCGACCTCGCCGCCTACGCCCACCAGGACCTGCCCTTCGAGCGGCTGGTCGAGGCGCTCAATCCGACCCGTACGTTGTCCCATCACCCGCTCTTCCAAGTTCTGCTGACCTTCAACAACACGGACCACGAGGGTGCGCTGAAGGACATCGCCGGCCTTCCGGGGCTCGCTGTCACGCTCCGGGAGGTGCAGCGGACCTCGTCGAAGTTCGACCTCTCGTTCGGGTTCGCGGAGTCCTTCGACGCGTCACGCCGGCCGCAAGGCATCGAAGCGGCGCTGGACTTCAGTACGGAACTCCTCGACCGTGACTCCGCCCAGGCCATCGCGGACAGGTTCCTCCGGGTGCTGGAGGCGGCCACCGCGCTTCCGGACCGGCCGATCGGCACGATCGACCTGATGGACGCGGCCGAGCGGGAACGGGTCCTGGGGGAGTGGAACGGCGCCCGTACCGAACTCCCCGGGACACCGCTGCACGAACTGATCACCGAGCAGGCCCACCGCACCCCGGACACGACCGCCGTGGCCTGTGGGGACACCTCCCTCACCTACGCCGAGCTCGACGCCCGCGCCAACCAGCTCGCCCGGCACCTGCTGGAACAGGGTGTCGGAGCCGAGGACTTCGTCGCGATCACCCTCCCGAAATCCCTCGACGCGATCACCAGCATGCTCGCCGTCCTCAAGACCGGCGCCGCCTACCTGCCCATCGACCCGGACTACCCCACCGAGCGCATCACCTACATCCTCGACGACGCACAACCGGCCCTCACCCTCACCGAACCGATACCCGAAGAGCAGTACGCCGGACACCCCACCACAACGCTCACCGACACAGAGCGCCGTAGCCCGTGGTCACCACGCCACGCCGCCTACATGATCTACACCTCCGGCTCCACCGGCCGCCCCAAGGGCGTCATCATCGAACACCACGCCCTGGCCACCTACCTCCACCGGGCCCGCACCACCTACACCGCCATGAACGGCGACACCGTCCTGCACTCCCCCCTCGCCTTCGACCTGTCCCTTATACACAT
>MUMD01000292.1 GCA_002155895.1 Streptomyces rochei | reverse complement strand
GCAGTTCTTCGAGACGCCGACGATCGCCGGGCTGTCGGGTGCGCTCGACCAGGCCGACGGTGCGCGGGCCGCACTCACCGCGAAGCCGCGTCCCGAGCGCATCCCGCTCTCCTACGCCCAACAGCGCCTCTGGTTCCTCCACCAGCTCGAAGGCCCCTCGGCGACCTACAACATCCCCACCACCCTCCGCCTCACCGGCACCCTCGACCAGGACGCCCTGCACGCGGCGATCAACGACCTGCTCGCCCGGCACGAGAGCCTGCGCACCACCTACACCGAGGACGAGCAGGGGCCCCGGCAGGTGATTCGGGAGTGGGAGCCCGGTCTGCTGCCGCTGGTCGTGGTCGACACCGAGGAAGGTGAGCTGGACGCGCGGCTCTCCGGGGCCGTTCACCACCCGTTCGACCTGACGGCCGGGATCCCGGTGCGGGCGACACTGTTCCGGATCTCGGAGCGGGAGCACGTGCTGCTGCTCCTCATCCACCACATCGCCACCGACGCCTGGTCCCGCACGCCGCTGGGGCAGGACCTCGCCGCCGCCTACACGGCGCGGTGTGCGGGCGACGCGCCGGCCTGGGAGCCGCTGCCCGTCCAGTACGCCGACTACGCGCTGTGGCAGCGGGAGGTTCTCGGGGACGAGGCCGACGCCGACAGCGCGGCCGGCCGGCAGCTCGCCCACTGGAAGGAGCGGCTGGCCGGGCTGCCGGAGCAGTTGGAGCTGCCCACCGACCGGCCCCGGCCGGCCGTCGCCGACCAGGACGGCGACCGGGTCGCGTTCTCGCTCGACGCGGGCCTGTACGCGCGGCTGACGGAGCTGGCCAGGAGCACGCACTCGAGTACGTTCATGGTGGTGCAGGCGGCACTCGCCGCGCTGCTGACCCGGCTGGGCGCGGGTGAGGACATCCCGATCGGCACGCCGGTCGCCGGCCGCACGGACGGCGCGACGGAGAACCTCGTCGGCTTCTTCGTCAACACGCTGGTCCTGCGCACCGACACCAGCGGCAACCCCACCTTCCGGGATCTGCTGGAGAGGACGCGCCGTACCGACCTGGCCGCCTACGCCCACCAGGACCTGCCCTTCGAGCGGCTGGTCGAGGCGCTCAACCCGGTCCGGACGCTGGCCCACCACCCCCTCTTCCAGGTCATGCTCATCCTGAGCACGGCCGACACGGACCCGGACGCCTCGCTCGCCCTGCCGGGGCTTCGGGTCGGCGTGGAACGCAGCCGGCTCGGCGCGGCCAAGGTCGACCTGGCCTTCGCGCTGGCCGAGACCCGGGACGGCGAGGGCCGGAGCACCGGACTCACGGGAGCGCTGGACTTCCGGACCGATCTGTTCGACCGGTCGACGGCACGTTCCCTGGTGGAGCGGTTCGTGCGGGTCCTGGAGACGGTCGTCACCGACCCCGGTGTCCGGCTGTCCCACGTACCGGTGCTGGCCGGCACCGAACGCCACCGGCTGCTCGGCGAGGGGGCCGGGCCCGCGCTGGAGGACCTGGACGCGACGCTCCCCGAGCTGTTCGCGGCGCAGGTGCTGCGTACGCCCGACGCGCCGGCCCTGGTGCAGGGGGCGACGACGGTGTCCTACGCCGAACTCGACGCCCGCACCACCCGTCTCGCCCGGGTGCTGCGGCAGCAGGGGGTGCGGCCGGGGACGCCCGTGGTCATGCTGATGGAGCGGTCCCTTGCCCACGTGGTGGCGACCCTGGCCATCAGCAGGGCGGGCGGCGCCTACGTACCGCTGCACGACACGTATCCCCTCGACCGGATGCGGCACGTGGTGGCGGACACCGCGGCGACGCTCGTCCTGGCCGACCGGGCCGAGGCGGCACGGGCCGGGGAACTGGGTGCGCGGGTCATGGTGGTCGACGAGTTCGGCGCCCCGCCCGGGTCCGGGTACGTCGACGGCGTACCGGACGTGGGGCTGTGCCCGCAGGATCTCGCGTACGTGATGTACACCTCCGGATCCACCGGGGTGCCGAAGGGCGTGGCGGTCACCCATCGCGGAGTCGTGGACCTGGTCCGCGACCACTGCTGGCGGCCGGATGCCCACGAGCGGGTGCTGCTGCACGCCCCGCACGCGTTCGACGTGTCCTGCTACGAGATGTGGGTGCCGCTGGTCTCCGGCGGAACGGTCGTCGTGGCACCGCCCGGGCACCTGGACGCGGCCGCCGTCACCGGTCTGATCGCCGCTCACGACATCACCGCGATCCACCTCACCGCGGGCTTCTTCCGGGTCGTCGCCGAGGAGGCGCCGGAGTGTTTCGCCGGGGTGCGGGAGGTGCTGACCGGCGGTGACGTGGTCTCGCCCGCCGCGGTCGCCCGGGTGCTGGAGCACGCCCCGCGGACCGTGCTGCGTCACCTGTACGGGCCGACGGAGACGACGCTGTGCGTGACGCAGCACGAGGTCCGGGCGCCGTACGCGCCCCGTGGCAGCCTGCCGGTCGGCCGTCCGACGGGGAACACCCGGGCGTACGTGCTCGACCAGTACCTCCAGCCGGTGCCCGCCGGGGTGCCGGGCGAGCTGTTCATCTCCGGCACCGGCCTGGCGCGCGGCTACCTGGGCCGCCCCGACCTGACCTCCGAGCGGTTCGTCGCCGATCCGTACGGCGGGTCCGGCGAGCGGATGTACCGCACCGGCGACCTGGTCCGCTACAACCCGGCGGGCGAGCTGGAGTACCTGGCCCGCGCGGACGACCAGGTCAAGATCCGCGGCTTCCGGGTGGAGCTGGGCGAGATCGAGACGGTCCTGTCCACGCGTCCCGAGCTGGCCCAGGCCGCCGTCGTCGTCCGCGAGGACCGGCCCGGCGACCGGCGCCTGGTCGCCTACGTGGTGGCCGCCGAGGGCCGGGCCGGCGAGGCGGGCCCGGACGCGCTGCGCGCCTTCGCCCGCCAGGCGCTGCCCGACTACATGGTGCCGTCGGCCTTCGTGGTCCTCGACGCCCTGCCGCTGACCGTCAACGGCAAGCTGGACCGCAAGGCGCTGCCCGCGCCCCACTACGCGGCGGCGTCCACCGGGCGGGCCGCCCGCACCCCCGCCGAGGAGCTGCTGTGCACGCTCTTCGCCGAGGTACTGGGCCTGACCGCGGTCGGCATCGACGACGGGTTCTTCGACCTGGGCGGCGACAGCATCCTGTCCATCCAGCTCGTCAGCCGGGCCCGCGCGGCCGGACTGCCCCTCGCCGTCCGCGACGTCTTCGAGTACCAGTCGACGGCCGAGCTGGCCGCGGCACTGGCCGAGCGGGACGGCGACGCCCACCCGGAGGTCGACGAGGTGCCGCCGCACGGTCCGGTCCCGCTGACCCCGGTGATGGCCCGGGTCGCCGAACTCGGCCTCGGCGGCGACGACTTCAACCAGTCCGTCGTGGTCTCCCTGCCGCCCGCGGTGGACGGCGACCGACTGGCCGGGGCGCTCCAGAGCGTGCTGGACCACCATGACGCGCTGCGACTGCTGGTCCGCCCCGACGGAAGCGCCGAGGTGCGTGGACCGGGCAGTGTGCCGGCGGCGGACGTGCTCCGCGTCGTCACCGGGTCGCCCGGCGCCGACGACCTCGACGGCCTGGTCGCGGAGGTGGCCCGAGCCGCGCGGGACCGCCTCGCACCTGCCGAGGGCCGCATGCTCCAGGCGGTGCTGGTGGACCGCGGGGCCGAACGGGCCGGCGTACTGGTCCTGGTCGCCCACCACCTGGTGGTCGACTCGGTGACGTGGAGCATCGTCGTGCCGGACCTCGCGACGGCGTACCGGGGCGCCGAACCGGCACCCGTGGGCACCTCGTGGCGGCAGTGGGCCACCTCCCTGGAACGGCTCGCCACCGACCCCAGGGTCGAGGCGGAGATCACCCACTGGGAGCACACGCTCACCGGGGCGGGCGCGCTACGGCTGGACCGTGCGCGCGACGTCCAGGGCGAAGCCGGACGCGTCGGCCTCGACCTGCCCTCGCCCACGACCGAGGCCCTGCTCACGCAGGTGCCGGGGAGCGTCAACGCCAGTGTGAACGACGTCCTGCTGACGGCCTTCGCGTTCGCCGTCGCCGAGTGGCGGCGCGGGCGCGGTGAGGACCCGGACGCGCCCGTCGTGGTCGACCTGGAGAGCCACGGCCGGCACGAGGACGCCGTGCCGGGCGCCGAACTCAGCCGCACGGCGGGCTGGTTCACCGCCCTCCATCCGGTACGACTGGCCCCGGACGTCACCGACTGGGGGCGGCTGCACCAGGACGGCGACGCGCTCCAGGACGGCCTCAAGCAGGTCAAGGAGCAGATCCGGGCCGTGCCGGGCGACGGCATCGGCTTCGGCCTGCTGCGCCACCTCAACCCCACCACCGGGCCTCGCCTGGCGAGCCTCCCCGAGCCCGACTTCGGCTTCAACTATCTGGGCCGACGGGTCGCCCCGGCCACCGGCGCCGCTGAGCCGTGGACCGTGACCGGCGGCGGGGTGGCCGCGTCGCGACCGGCGGCGCCGATGGCCCACGCGGTGGAGATCAGCGCGGTCGTGCACGAGGGAGCGGACGGCCCCCGACTGCGCGCGGAATGGACCTACGCACGCCGCCTGGTCCCCGATCACGACGCCCGGCTCCTGGCCGAGCACTGGTTCCGGGCGCTGGAAGCCCTGGTGGAACATGCCGGCCGTCCCGGCGCGGGCGGCCTGACGCCCTCCGACGTGACCCTCGACTCGCTGAGTCAGTCCGAGATCGAGGAGTTCGAGTCCGACCTTGAGTCCGAGTGGGAGATTGAGCAGTGAGCCAGCAACCGTCTCGTTCGCATAGCAAGATCGAGGACATTCTTCCGCTCTCCCCGCTGCAAGAGGGCTTCGTGTTCCTCGGGCTGCTGCACACGGAGGGTCCCGACCTCTATGTCGGCCAGGTCGCCTTCGACCTGGAGGGCCCGTTCGACGGCGCCCGGATGCGCGCGGCGGCCGAGGCCCTGCTGCGCCGGCACGCCAACCTGCGGGCCGGGTTCCGGCAGCGCAAGAACGGCGCTTGGGCCCAACTCGTCCTGCACGACGTCGACCTGCCGTGGCAGGACGCCGACCTGAGCGCGCTGCCCGAGGACGAGCGCGGCCCCGAGGCCGACCGGCTCGCCGCCGCCGACCGCGCCCGCCGCTTCGACCTCGGCCGCCCGCCGCTGCTGCGCTTCACGGCGATCCGGCTCTCCGTCGGCCACGTCCGGCTGGTGATGACCAACCACCACATCGTGCTCGACGGCTGGTCCATGCCGGTCCTGCTGCGCGAGCTGATGGCGCTGTACGCCTCCGGTGGTGATCCCGCGGCACTCCCCCGGGTCCGCCCGTACCGCGAGTACCTGGCCTGGCTCGACGCCCGCGACCGGGAGGCCGCCCGGGCCGCCTGGCAGGAGTCCCTGTCCGGCCTCGACGAGGCCACCCTCCTCGCCCCGGCCGGGTCGGCGGCGTCCACCGCGCCCGAGCACGTGTCGTTCACCGTGGAAACCGAGGTCAGCGGTGCGCTGGCGGCCTGGGCGCGGGGGCATGGGGTGACCATGAACACCGTGGTGCAGGGCGCCTGGGCACTCGCCCTCGCCCAGGCGACCGGCCGCGACGACGTCGTCTTCGGCGCCACCGTCTCCGGCCGCCCGCCCGAGCTGCCCGGCGTCGAGTCGATGATCGGGCTCTTCATCAACACCCTGCCCGTCCGCGCCCGCCTCGACCACGCCGAACCCCTGGGCGACCTCTTCCGCCGCCTCCAGGCCGAACAGGCCCGCCTCCTGGACCACCAGTGGGCCGGACTCGCCGACATCCAGCGCTGGGCCGGACACGGCGAACTCTTCGACACCGCCATGGTCTTCCAGAACTACCCGGTCGAGGACGGCGACCTCACCGCCGCCTCCGAGCCCGACCGGCTTCGGGTGGCCTCGGCGGACATCAAGGGCGGCACACACTTCGCCGTCAACGTCGTCGCGACGATGCGCGGGGCGGAGTTGTCCTTCCGCGTGGACTACCGCCCCGACCTCTACGACGAGGAGTACGCCCGCGACTTCGGCCGGCGGATGCTGCGGGTCCTTGAGGCCCTGGTCACCGACTCCGACATCCCGGTGGCCCGCCTGGACACCCTCGACCCGGCCGAGCGGGAACGAGTCCTGGTCGAATGGAACGGCGCCCGTACCGAACTCCCCGGCACACCACTGCACGAACTGATCACCGAGCAGGCCCACCGCACCCCGGACACGACCGCCGTGGTGTGCAAGGACGCCTCCCTCACCTACGCCGAGCTCGACGCCCGCGCCAACCAGCTCGCCCGGCACCTGCTGGAACAGGGTGTCGCGGCCGAGGACTTCGTCGCGATCGCACTGCCGAAATCGCTCGACGCGATCACCAGCATGCTCGCCGTCCTCAAGACCGGCGCCGCCTACCTGCCCATCGACCCGGACTACCCCGCCGAGCGCATCACCTACATCCTCGACGACGCACGACCGGCCCTCACCCTCACCGAGCCGATACCCGAAGAGCAGTACGCCGGACACCCCACCACAACGCTCACCGACACAGAGCGCCGTAGCCCGTGGTCACCACGCCATGCCGCCTACATGATCTACACCTCCGGCTCCACCGGCCGCCCCAAGGGCGTCATCATCGAACACCACGCCCTGGCGACCTACCTCCACCGGGCCCGC
>MUMD01000291.1 GCA_002155895.1 Streptomyces rochei | reverse complement strand
TCCCACCCCCAGAACACCGCCCCGTTCACGGCGACGAGGATGCGCAGCTCCGAGCGTTCGAACCGGACGATCCCGCCTCCCGGTCCGGACTCCACCTCCAGCATCGGCCCCGGCACCCGGGCGCGCTCCGGCCCCCGAGGCGGGAGCCCCGCGGCGTCCGCACGCCGCCTGCGCCACGCCGCCCGTACGCTACGCAACCCGTGCGCCGCCCCCGCGGAACCGACCAGTTTCATCGAACGCACCAGGTCACGACCGTCCATGCTGCTCACCCTGCCACCGACCGGCCTCCGCGCGGGTCGCGTTCAACTGCCGTTCACCCGTGACGCCACCACATCTTCATGACCACGACTATGTGGGGCGCGCCCTGGTGCGGAAGTCGATCACATGGCATCGTCCGTGGGAGCCGCGTCACGCGCACACCCCAGCCCGTGCGCGCAGGACGCACACGACGCGCACAGTCCGGGAGCCGCCCATGTCGACCGTGAACCCCCAGCCGCTCTGGCAGCCGGATCCGCAACGCATCGCACGAGCCCGGATCACCGCCTTCCAGACCTGGGCAGCCGAACACCACGACGCCCCCGCCGAAGGCGGCTACGCGGCCCTGCACCGCTGGTCCGTCGACGAGCCGGAGACCTTCTGGCAGGCCGTCGCCGAATGGTTCGACGTGCGGTTCACGAGCCCCTGGACGCGCGTGCTGGGCGACCGCTCGATGCCCGGGGCCCAGTGGTTCCCCGGCGCCACGGTCAACTACGCCGAACACGCCCTGCGCGCGGCGGCCACCCGCGCGGACGAACCGGCCCTCCTCCACGTCGACGAGACCCACGAACCCACCCCCGTCACCTGGGCCGAACTGCGCCGGCAGGTCGGCTCGCTCGCCGCCGAACTGCGCGCCCTCGGCGTACGCCCGGGCGACCGCGTCAGCGGCTACCTCCCGAACATCCCCCAGGCCGTCGTCGCCCTCCTCGCCACCGCCGCCGTGGGCGGGGTCTGGACCTCCTGCGCCCCCGACTTCGGCGCCCGCAGCGTCCTGGACCGCTTCCAGCAGGTCGAGCCCGTCGTGCTGTTCACCGTCGACGGCTACCGCTACGGCGGCAAGGAGCACGACCGCCGGGAAACGGTCGCCGAACTCCGCCGCGAACTTCCCACCCTCCGCGCGGTGGTCCACATCCCGCTCCTCGGCAGCGAGGCCCCCGAGGGCGCGCTGGAGTGGGAAGCGCTGACGGCAGCCGACACGGAACCCGTCTTCGAGCACCTGCCCTTCGACCACCCCCTGTGGGTGCTCTACTCCTCCGGCACCACCGGCCTGCCCAAGGCCATCGTCCAGTCCCAGGGCGGCATCCTCGTCGAGCACCTCAAACAGCTCGGCCTGCACTGCGACCTCGGCCCCGAGGACCGATTCTTCTGGTATACCTCGACCGGCTGGATGATGTGGAACTTCCTCGTCTCCGGCCTCCTCACCGGCACCACGATCGTCCTCTACGACGGCAGCCCCGGCTTCCCGGACACCGGCGCCCAGTGGCGCATCGCCGAACGCACCGGCGCCACCCTCTTCGGCACCTCCGCCGCCTACGTCATGGCCTGCCGCAAGGCGGGCGTCCACCCCGCCCGCGACCACGACCTCTCCCGGGTGCAGTGCGTCGCCACCACCGGCTCCCCGCTCCCGCCCGACGGCTTCCGCTGGCTGCACGACGAGTTCGCCGAGAGCGGCGCCGACCTGTGGATCGCCTCCGTCAGCGGCGGCACCGACGTCTGCTCCTGCTTCGCGGGCGCCGTCCCCACCCTCCCCGTGTACATCGGCGAGCTCCAGGCCCCCGGCCTCGGCACCGACCTCCAGTCCTGGGACCCCGCCGGGAACCCCCTGACCGACGAGGTCGGCGAGCTGGTCGTCACCAACCCCATGCCGTCCATGCCGATCCGCTTCTGGAACGACCCCGACGGCAGCCGCTACCGCGACAGCTACTTCGACACCTACCCCGGGGTGTGGCGCCACGGCGACTGGATCACCGTCACCTCACGGGGATCGGTCGTCATCCACGGCCGCTCCGACTCCACCCTCAACCGGCAGGGCGTCCGCATGGGCTCGGCCGACATCTACGAAGCCGTCGAGCGGCTGCCCGAGATCAAGGAATCCCTCGTCATCGGCGTCGAACAGCCCGACGGCGGATACTGGATGCCCCTCTTCGTCCACCTCGCCCCCGGCGCGACCCTCGACGAGGCCCTGCTGACCCGCGTCAAGCGGACCATCCGCGAACAGCTCTCCCCCCGCCACGTCCCCGACGAGATCATCGAGGTCCCCGGCATCCCGCACACCCTGACCGGCAAGCGCATCGAGGTACCGGTCAAACGCCTCCTCCAGGGCACCCCGCTGGACAAGGCCGTCAACCCCGGCTCCATCGACAACCTCGACCTGCTCTCCTTCTACGAGGAGCTCGCCCGAAAGCGCGCCTGACCAGGCACGTCGCGGGCCGGCCGCACACCGGCGCCCGGCCCGCGACGCCCGCCCCGACGCCGTTGTCAGTGCCGCCGGTTACTGTGAGTGAGCATTGATCGACTGCGCGCACAGGGGGAAACATGGCGTACACCGACCGGACCACGCGACGCGCCCTGAGCCGGGAAATCGCCGGCACCATCGGACTGCTCACCGACGAACACGACTTCCGCGCCATGCGGCGCTACCGAAGTTTCGCCTTCGACGACCACACCGCCTACCTGCTCCAGGTGGAAGCCCTGCTCAAGACCCGGGCGTCCCAGGGCACCCACACCGCGGTCGCCCTCTTCGACCCGGAGGAGTACGCCGAGTTCTGCACGGCGGCGGGCCTCGACCCCGACGCCCCTGCCAGCCGCGGCCGCTTCACCGCCGAACTCGCGGCCAACGGCCCCACCGTCCCGTACGACGGCCGGCCACTCACCGAACTCCTCCCCGTCCTCGTCGACGAAGCCGTCCGTCAGGCCACCTGGGAGTACACCGCCACCCTCCTCGCCCGCCTCGGCACCTGCGCCACCTGCGGCGAGGACCTCGGCCGGGCCGCCTTCACCCGCGCCTCCCACCTCCTGCGGCGCGTCCTGGAGACCGCCCCACCGGGCAACCGGCACCTCGTCTGCAGCGTCTCCGGCGCCCCCGAGACCCTGGTCTCCGTCCTGCACGCCGACGACGAGATCGACGGCACCCCGCACATCGACGAGGCAGAGGCACTGGAGTTCACCAGCGTCCTCGCCCTCGGCCTGGCCACCCGCAGCCCCGGCGGACTCGTCATGCGCATCACCACCCCGAGCGGACCCGACCGCATCCACGGCTGGCGCCTGCGCGGATACGGCCTCGAACCCCTCACCGCCGGCGAGGTCTTCGACGCCTACTGCACCGACATCGAATCCGGCGACCTCGTCGCACCCGAGTCCAACGTCGACTACTGCGCGCCACCCGACCTCGGGGACGACCACCGCTCACCGGGACACCACCACTGAACGCGCGCGGGGCGCCCCACCCGAAGGTGGAGCGCCCCGCACCGCGGTCCCGACGACGGCCTCGCCCGGCCCTACTCGCCGGACAGCACGGCCTGAGCGGCGCTGCGCGCCTCCTCGGCGCTGTCCGCCGCCCGGGCGGCCGCCGCCGCCCGCTCACACTGCGCCAGCGTGAACTTCGCCAGCGTCGCCCGGACGTAGGGGAGGGACGCGGCACCCATGGACAGGGAGGTGACACCCAGACCGGTCAGCACACACGCCAGCAGCGGGTCCG
This sequence comes from Streptomyces rochei, assembly GCA_002155895.1. Taxonomy (GTDB): domain Bacteria; phylum Actinomycetota; class Actinomycetes; order Streptomycetales; family Streptomycetaceae; genus Streptomyces; species Streptomyces rochei. The sequence goes on along the minus strand of MUMD01000291.1, from coordinate 2,373 downwards.
ACGCGGCCTCACCGCAGACACCACAGCTCTTGCCCTCGGCCTTCGCCGCCTCGGCGGCCAGGGCGACCAGGTCGAGCAGCGCCGGCTGCCACGGGTCCTGCAGCCGGGACACCGCGCCCACCTGACGGTCGGCCGCGAAGGTGTACTGCGCGAGGTCGTTGGTCCCCAGCGACAGGAACTCGACCTCCTGCAGCACCGAGCGCGCCCGCAGCGCGGCGGACGGGATCTCCACCATCGCGCCGAACTTCGCCCGCAGCCCGGCCTCCCGGCACGCGTCCGCGAACGCCTTGGCGTCGGCGCGGTCCGCCACCATCGGGGCCATCACCTCGAGGTAGACCGGAAGCCCCTCCGCCGCCTTCGCCAGCGCGGTGAGCTGCGTGCGCAGCACCTCCGGGTGGTCCAGCAGCGTCCGCAGCCCGCGCACGCCCAGCGCCGGGTTCGGCTCGTCGCCCGGCGTCAGGAAGTCCAGCGGCTTGTCCGCACCGGCGTCCAGCACCCGCACGACGACCCGGCCCTCCGGGAAGGCCTCCAGCACCTGCCGGTACGCGGCGACCTGCTTCTCCTCGGACGGCGCGTTCTCGCTGTCGTCGAGGAAGAGGAACTCGGTGCGGAAGAGACCCACACCCTCCGCGCCGGCCTCGACCGCCGCGGGCACGTCGGCGGGACCACCGATGTTCGCCAGCAGCGGCACCTTGTGACCGTCCGAGGTCGCCCCCGGCCCGGTGGAAGCGGCCAGCGCGGCCTTGCGCTCGGCCGCCTCCGCCTCCATCCGCGCCTGCTTCTCGGCGCTGGGGTTCACGAAGATCTCGCCGGTGCTGCCGTCCACGGCGACGACCGTGCCCTCGGGAAGCTCCCCGGCCCCCGGCAGCGCCACCACGGCGGGCACACCGAGCGCCCGCGCGAGAATGGCGCTGTGGCTGGTCGGGCCGCCCTCCTCGGTGACGAACCCGAGCACCAGCGTCGGGTCCAGCAGCGCCGTGTCCGCCGGCGCGAGGTCACGCGCGATGAGCACGTAGGGCTCGTCGCTGTCCGGCACGCCCGGCATCGGCACTCCGAGCAGACGGGCGACGATACGGTTCCGCACGTCGTCGAGGTCGGCCACGCGGCCGGCCAGGTACTCGCCGGCGCCGGCCAGCAGGGCACGGTAGGCGGCGAAGGCGTCGTACACCGCGCGCTCGGCCGTGCTGCCGACGGTGATCCGTCGCTCCACGTCCGCCATCAGCTCGGGGTCCTGGGCCATCATGGCCTGCGCCTCGAGCACCGCCTGCGCCTCGCCGCCCGCCAGGTTGCCGCGCGCCATCAGGTCGGCGGCCACGGCCTCCACGGCCTTGCGGGCGCGTCCCTGCTCGCGTTCGGCGTCCTCGGCCGGAATCTGCTTGGCCGGGGGCTCCAGCACCGCTGTCCCCATGTGCCGAACCTCGCCGATCGCCACGCCGTGGCTCACACCGACGCCTCGCAGCGTTGTCTCCATCTCACCCGTCCCGATAGTGCGGCGGGTCCGGCCGCCGCGGTGGTTGAACTGCCAGCCGTCGTACGACGGCGCCGACGTCACTTCCAGAGGAAGAGACTCTCGCCGGCCTTCACCTCGCCGTCCTCACGCAGCTCGGTGAGCGCCTCGGCGGTCGCCTCGAGGGCCACGACCGGGCAGACCGGCGACTTGCCCGCGGCCTCGACGGCCGCCGGGTCCCAGCGCACCACGCCCTGCCCGCGGACGACGGTGTCCCCCTTGTTCACCAGCAGCTCGAAGCCCTCACCGTTGAGCTGCACGGTGTCGATGCCGAGGTGCGTCAGCACGCCGTGCCCGCTGTCGTCGACCACGACGAAGGCGTGGGGGTGGAGGGAGACAATGACGCCGTCCACGGGAGCGACCGCCTCACCGGGCTCCCGTACGGGGTCGATGGCGGTACCCGGGCCGACCATGGCCCCGGAGAAGACGGGGTCGGGCACGGCGGCCAGTCCGATGGCACGTCCTGCGAGCGGGGACGAGACGGTGGTCATGGGAAGCCTCCCAGGGGCGGGGATGTGTGTACGGGCCGTCACTGCCTGTCCCGGACGGCGCACTGTGCAGCAGCGTATGTCATAGGAAGTACCGGTTCCGCATGAGTCTTCCGAATAGAGGTCTAGACCACAGTCCCCTCGGATTTGCACCGGTTCCGCGGCCCCGTGTACAGTCGTAAGTCCTGCCTGGGGCTGAGCGACGCGAAGCAAGCGTCCTCGCTGCGGCAGCAACCAACTCATCAGATCCTATCGCTGGATCGCCTTCTGCATGTCCGCAGGACGGTGGTCAGAAGCACCGGGAAAGCCTGATAGTGTTGGAAACACCGAAGGGAAGCGCCCGGAGGAAAGCCCGAGAGGGTGAGTACAAAGGAAGCG
>MUMD01000290.1 GCA_002155895.1 Streptomyces rochei | reverse complement strand
CGCCGCCCATGTAGGCGCTGCGGTCCTGGTCGCGGGCGCCGACCAGTTCCTCGAAGCCGGGCAGCGCGCGCTGCTCCATGAAGGCGGTGGCCAGCGTCGCGACGCGGTACTTCCGTCCGTCGGCGACGCGCCGTCCGTCGATCCGCACGCTGCCCCGCTCGATCCGCTCGCCGACGGGCCCGTCCGCGTCGAAGCGGTACGAGACGTTGCCGGAGACCGCCACCGGGCGGAAGGTGACCGACCCGTCGGGCGCGCTCTGCCACTGGGACTCCAGCAGCGCCACCAGTTCCCGTCCGGTCAGGGTGCCGCGCACGACGCCGACGCCGATCCCGGAGTCCGCCACCGTGCCGACCGCGGCCTCGGGGAAGAGCACCCGGCCGGGGGCGTCGGCGCTGTTGCCGGGCGCGGGGGCGTAGGTCAGGTCGCGGCGCAGGGTGTCGGGCATCGCCAGGCCCAGGTCGGCGCGGCCGTCGCGGTCGGCCGCCCAGCGGTAGGCGTCGGCGGCCACGTCGTACAGGGCCGACTCGCCCTCGGCGTCACGGGCGCGGGTGATGTCGCCGGTGATGGAGCCGATGGGCTTGGCCGCGCGCTCGCCGAGCTTCCCCCGCCAGTAGGCGGCGATCCGGTCGGCCTCGGCGTCGCGGGGGACGTCCTGGGTGACGGCGTGGTTGACCGAGGTGGTGTGCTCGCGCAGCACCTCGCCGGTGCGCGGGTCGAGCTTGAGGTTGATCTCGTTGACCAGATGGCCGTGGTTGCCGGCCTCCACGACCGGCCGCGGGTTGCCGGCGGGGTCGGGGAGCATGCAGTTGACGGTGGCGTGCCAGTGGCCGGTGACGATCGCGTCGACGGCCGGCGAGATGGCCCGGTTGTAGTCGACGACGGGGCCGAAGGGGTCGACGCAGTCGTTGTGGCCGTTGCCGTTCTGCTGCGAGAAGCCTTCGTGGACGACCGCGACGATCGCCCGGACGCCCCGGGCGCGCAGCCGCTCGACGGAACGGTTGATCGCCTTGACCTCGTCGCCGTAGGAGTAGCCGCTGGGGGTGTACGACATGGGCTCGCCGCTGGTCAGCGCGGTCGTCGCGTGGACGAAGCCGACGGGCAGGGTGCCGCCGCGGCCGTCGTCGACCTGTTGCACGTGGTACGGCTTCAGGGCAGGGCGACCGGTGGAACGGTCGAGCAGATTGGCCGAATAGTACTCGTAGTCCGCGCCCGCGAACCGCTGGCCGCTGGAGTCGCGGAAACAGAGATCGCGGTCGGGGCGGCCCTCGCACGTGCCCTCGCGCATGTGCCGCAGGAAGGCGAAGCCGCGGTCCATCTCGTGGTTGCCGACGGTGGAGAACTGGAGCCCGAGCGCGTTGAGGTACTCGATGGTCGGCTCGTTCCAGAACCACTCCGTCTCGTCCGGCCAGCCCGAGAAGTCGTCACCGACGGAGAAGAGAAGCGAGTTGTCCCGCCCCTCCCGCAGCCGTTTGACGTGCGTGGCCAGGTAGGAGCCTCCGCCGACCCGCACGGCCGGGTCGCCCCGGTGCGAGCCGACGATGGTCGCGCCGTACTCGCCGAGGTAGCCGTGGAAGTCGGTGAGGGAGACCAGTTGGACGTCGACGGGGTCGTGCCGTTCGTCCGCCGCCGCCGGGGTGACGGCCGCCGTGCCGGCCATCACGACGCCCGCGATGAGTGCCAGCAGGCGCCAGAGCACCCGGTGGACGGTACGTCTGTCGGACCCGAGGGACTGCATGTGCATCCTCCTGCCGCCGTTGGGGTCCGATGATGATCGGGCCCGTCGGCGAGCAGGCAACGCCTCGGGAGTGAGCAGTCGGCACTGGGCGGGTGAACAGAGAGTGGGTTTCGGCCGTCGCATTCCGATCGGCGGCCGGCCCGGTCCGGCCGCGCGTCGGGTCCGCGCGGCAGGCCGTCGGCCCGGGGCCGCCGGGCGTCAGCTCCGGGCGGCCGGGGGTCAGCTCTGGGGTGCCGGGCGTCTGAGGAGCGCGCGGATCGGGTGCCACAGCTCCTGGACGAGTTCCGGGCCGCCCGTGACCCCGGCCACCGGGGCGGTGCGCCATATGAGGCCGTCGGGGTGGTGCAGGACCGCGGTGATCTCGTCCGGCGTCGGCGGGGCCGCGTTGCCCCGCAGGTAGACCGCCCGCAGCCCCAGGTTGCGCAGCCTGGTCAGGGCGCGCGCCCGGTTGTGGGCGTGGACGAGTACGCGCACGCTGCCACCCGGCGTGGCGGGGCTGGGCAGGTTGAGAGCCACCACCACCGTGCCGTTCGGCAGCTTGCTGAAGCCTCCTGCGGCCATGCGGTCATACCCCCGTGTCAGCCGGTACCGGTCCGCTTCTCGGACCAGGTGTCAATAAGAGAACCACAGGACGCACCTAAACACGGATCGGCGGCGACCCGCCAGGGGGTCACCGCCGATCATGCTCTGACCTGCGGAGATGCTACTTACCTACCCGCGGGGCCGACCTCCAGCTCGATCGTCGAGCCGTTCTTGGCCTCCTTCAGGATCTTGATCTTCGTGTTGGTGTCAGTGATCTTGACGCCGCCGGTCGGGTTCGACTCGTCGTAGTAGTCGCTCGTGCGGTCGTTGAAGACCGAGACGCCCTTCGAGCCCGGGAAGTACTTCGCGACGTCCGCCTTGTGCAGCGTGAGGGCGTCCGTGCGGTAGAGGCTGAACGGCGAGTCGTACGCCTGGACGCGGTTGCGCAGCAGGGTGCCGTCCTTCCACTTCATCGCCGTCGGGTGCGAGTCGATCGGCAGGACCAGGCCGGTGCCCGGGTGCTGGCTGGTGTTGTTGTCCGCCTGGGAGGTGTCCCACTTCCAGATCAGCAGGCCGTTTTGGTACGCGTAGTGCTCCACCCAGTTCGGGCGCTCCGTGAAGCCGAAGTTGTACGGGCCGGTCTTCAGCGTCTTGTCGTACGACACGTACTGCCGGTTCTCGGCGATGTAGTACTGGGCGTAGTCCTCGGTGAAGGACGCGCCGACGCGGGAGAAGCCGGTGGCCGTCCAGGCGGCGTCCGCCGTCTCGGCGTTGTCGGTGAACAGCGCCTGGCCGTCCGCGGTGACCGTGATCGCGTCGGCCGTGAAGCCCTTCTGGGCCACGCCGCCGTCGGTCTGGTAGCGGAAGCGGACGTCGACCTTCTTGCCCGCGTACGCGTCGAGGGAGTACGCGAACTTCTTGTGACCGTCGAGCGTGCCGTGCAGGGCCGGCTTGTCGGCGGCGTCGCGCGGGATCGGCTGACCGTCCACCGTGCCGTCGACCGCGGTCCAGTTGGCGCCGCCGTCGGTGGAGACCTCGGTGTAGAGGTAGTCGTAGTTGGCCTCGATGTCGTACCAGCCGTCGAAGGTCAGCTCGGCCTTCGCCTTGCCGGTCAGGTCGACCGAACGGCTCAGCGTGTTCTTGAGGTTGTCGCCGCTGCCGCTCCACCACTGGGTCTTGCCCTCGGCGGGGGTGACGATCTCGGTGGTGACCGCCTTCTTGGGCAGTTCGACGACGAGCGCCTGCTTGTGCTTGGTGTTGTACTCGGCGACGCCCAGCTTGTGCCAGGAGTTCACGCCCGCCTTGGCGGTGTCGTAGTTCAGCCAGCCCAGCTGGAGCTTGTCCCAGGCGGTCATGTCGCCGGGCAGGTCGCCGATCTCGTTGCGGCCGGTGCCGAGCCAGGAGCCGGACGACATCAGCGTCCAGAAGCCGGTGGAGTTCTCGCCGCCGGCGGTGTCGTAGTGGTCCGGCAGACCGAGGTCGTGGCCGTACTCGTGGGCGTAGACGCCGAGTCCGCCGTTCTCCGGCTGGACGGTGTAGTCGCCGACCCAGACGCCGGTGGAGCCGATCTGCGCGCCGCCGAGCTTGTTGTCGCCCGGGCCGGTGGCGCCGGCGTCGGTGCCGAAGGCGTACCAGCGGTGGGCCCAGATCGCGTCGGTGCCCTGGGCGCCGCCGCCCGCGGACTCGTCCTCGCCGGCGTGCACGATCTGGAAGTGGTCGATGTAGCCGTCGGGCTCGTTGAAGTCGCCGTCGCCGTCGAAGTCGTAGCGGTCCCACTCGTCGAAGCGGGCCACGTCGGCCTTGATCTGGGCGTCGGTGCGGCCGGCCGCCTTCTGCTGCTCGACCCAGGCGTTCAGGCCGTCGCTGACGACGTTCCACACGCTCGGGCAGTTGGTGTCGCCGCAGGCGTTGTTGCCGTAGCGGGCCTCGTTGTACGGGACCTTGACCCAGTCGGAGACCTCGCCCTCGACCGAGTAGCGGCCGGAGGACTGCTTCTCGTAGTACGTCTTGACCGAGTCGACGCCCTTGCCGGAGCCGAAGTACAGGTCCTGGAAGTGCTGCTGGTCGTAGTCCTCCTTCCAGGCCGTGGAGTTGTCGGTCTTCCGGTCGGGCTTGGCTATCTGGTTGTGCAGCGGGCCCGCCTCGCCGCCGTAGCGGCTGTCGATCTTGTCGCCGAACTCGACCAGGATGGTGAAGATCTTGTCGGTCTTCTCGCGGCCCAGCTCGACGTACTTGGCGTCGCCCTTCTTGCTCTTGAGCTGGACGACGTTGGAGCCGTCCTTCTTCTTCACCGAGGCCTTGCCGGAGATGACCTGCTTGAGGGCCTCCTCGCGCTGGGCCGCCTGAGTGTCGCTCAGGGGGCCCTTGAGGTCATGCGCGTGCATGTCCTTCGCGGGGTGCGGGTCGTGGTGGTCCACGGCCTCCGGTTTGGCGGGCGAGTCGGCCTGCGCGACACCCGCCGCGGAAAGTGTGGCGGTGGCCGCGGCGAGGGCGACGGTGGTCGCCGCCGCTCTGAACGTCCAGGATCTGCTGGTCACTTGAGTTCCTCCCCCGCGTGCACGCGCGCGGATGGGGGGACAAGTACAGAGCGAAGTCCGCGCACACGTGATCAACGCGTGTAGTCAAGTGACGACATTTGACTAGAGGTTCACCAGAAAAGACAGACCTTGACTTGAGCAGGACAAGTGCACTATGCGGAGTCGGCGTTCGCTTTGCGGACGCGGTGCGGGGCCGGGCGGGACGTCCCGCGGGCGCGTGGCGCCGTCCGCTACCGGCGCACCATGAATCCGTGCGCCCCCCGTGCATCGGCCCCGTCGGTTAGGGCGGGCTTACCACTGTTTCCCCCCGGGCACACAGCGGGTTAGAGTCGCTTGGCGGAACGCCCGGAAGCCGGCGGAAAGCCGGGCCGACAGCCGGTTATGCCCCCAGATTGTCTTCCGAGGACACGATGGCCATGCCCCGTCCGACTGCCGCACAGTTCGCCTACGGTACGTGCACCGTGATCTTGTCGACGCTCGCCATGCTGCTGCTCTCACAGACGAGTTCGGGTCCCGGAGTCGCCGTCATCGCCGTCGCCTCCCTCGCCCTCGGGCTGCTGGTCGCCGTGACGGTCCCCCGGCCCGGGACGACGCGCACGGTGACCGCCGTGCCCGCCTCGTCGCGTGCCGCCGACCGCCGGCCCGTGCGGGCGGCCCGGGTGTCCGCGGCGGCGGGCGAGGCGGCCCGCGACCGCGCCGCCTGACTCCGCTCCCCGACGGGGTGGCCGGCGACCGGGTCCTCAACGGGTGCTGACCACCACCGTCTTGGCCGCCTTGTCGTGCAGGCCCTGCTTGTAGGGCCGGTCGAAGAAGCTCCAGCCGCCCGCGATGATCGTCCAGACGCAGGCGCAGCAGAAGGCGAACGGGATCCACAGCACCAGCGCCCGGATGAGCGAGGTCTGCACGGAGGGCGTGGCCCCGTTGTCCAGGTTGCCCACGCGCATGCCGAGCCACTTCTTGCCGAGCGTCTGACCCGTCTTCGCGGTCATGTAGGTGTCGTAGGCGATGTAGAGCACCGCGGCGATCAGGGACTGGCCGAAGGACTTGCCGACCGAGATGTCCTCGCCGTCCACTTGGTACTCCTGGACGTTGAAGGCCCAGCTGAGCAGCCACACCACGATGCCGACCAGGATCATGTCGATGATCCTCGCGAGGGTGCGCCGGCCGCTGTCGGCGAGCGGGGGCATGCCGGCGAGCGGATCGGTGGGGTAGTTGCCGCCGCCGTAGGGGTCACCGCCGCCGCCCGGAGGCGGGCCCCCGTAAGGACCGCCGCCACCCGGAGGCGGAGCGCCGTGAGGACCGCCACCGCCCGGGGGCGGAGCGCCG
>MUMD01000029.1 GCA_002155895.1 Streptomyces rochei | reverse complement strand
ACCGGCGTCCTCACCGCCGCCCTGGCACCCCTCGCCGCGCACCTGGCCCGGAAAGTGAGCACCACATGAGCCCGCTGCGCCTCGGCTACGGCACCAACGGGCTGACCGACCTGCGCCTGGAGGACGCCCTGCGCCTGCTGGCCGACCTCGGCTACGACGGCGTCGGTCTCACCCTCGACCACATGCACCTCGACCCGCTCGCCCCCGACCTCGCGGCCCGCACCCGCCACGTCGCCCGGCAACTGCACCGCCTCGGCCTCGCGGTCACCGTCGAGACCGGCGCCCGCTACGTCCTCGACCCGCGCCGCAAGCACGGACCCAGCCTGCTCGACGACGACCCGGACGCCCGCTGGGCACGCGTACGCCTGCTGATCCGCTCGGTACGCGTCGCCGCCGACCTCGGCGCGCACGCCGTGCACTGCTTCAGCGGCCCACGGCCCGCGGGCCTGGACCAGGACACCGCCTGGAAACGCCTGGCCGACGCCCTCGGCCCCGTCCTGGACGCCGCGGAGGACACCGGCGTCCCCCTGGCGGTCGAACCCGAGCCCGGCCACCTGCTGGCCACACTGACCGACTTCCACCGCCTGCGCACCGAACTGGGCGACCCCGAACCACTGGGACTGACCCTCGACATCGGGCACTGCCAGTGCCTGGAGCCCCTGCCGCCCGCCGACTGCGTACGGGCCGCCGCGCCCTGGCTGCGGCACGTGCAGATCGAGGACATGCGCCGCGGCGTCCACGAACACCTGCCCTTCGGGGACGGCGAGATCGACTTCCCGCCCGTACTCGACGCCCTCGCCGCCACCGGCTACCAGGGCCTGACCGTCGTCGAACTGCCCCGGCACTCCCACGCCGGACCCGAACTGGCCGCACAGTCGATGCGGTTCCTGCGCAACGGAGGGACGAGATGACCGTCGTACACACCCCGCCGGACGCGGACCTGCCCGGCGAGTTCGCCGGCCTCGGCACCGACGCACGCCGCTGGCTCACCGCCGCCCGCGCCTCGGCAACCGCCCGGGACACCGACTGGGAAATACGCTTCGCCGAGGCGGGCCGCCGCTGCGGCACCGAACACGCCGACGCCGCCCGCGTACTGCTGCTCACGGCGGCACGCCCCGACGCGGAGACCGTGACCCTGCTGTACCACCGGGGGACGGCCGCCGAACGGCGTGCGGTCCTGCTCGCCCTGGACGGACTCGACACCGAACCCGCCCACGCTCTGCCGCTGGTCGAAGACGCCCTGCGCGCCAACGACACCACCCTGCTCGCCGCCGCCCTCGGCCCCTACGCGGCCCGGCACCTGGACGCCCACCAATGGCGGCACGCCGTACTCAAGTGCCTGTTCACCGGCGTGCCCGTGGCCACCGTGGCAAACCTGGCGGCCCGCGCCCGCGCGGACGCGGAACTGGCCAGAATGCTGCGCGCCTACGCCGCCGAGCGCACCGCCGCCCACCGAGACATCCCGGCCGACCTCGACCGCGTGCTCGCCCTGACCCAGGAGCAGTGACTTGCGCATCTTCGACCCCCACATCCACATGACGTCCCGGACCACCGACGACTACGAGGCCATGTATGCCGCGGGTGTCCGTGCCGTGGTCGAGCCCGCCTTCTGGCTGGGGCAGCCCCGCACCTCTCCGGCCTCCTTCTGTGACTACTTCGACGCGTTGCTGGGGTGGGAGCCGTTCCGTGCGGCGCAGTACGGGATCGCCCATCACTGCACGATCGCGTTGAACCCGAAGGAGGCGAACGATCCGCGCTGCACGCCGGTGCTGGCCGAGCTGCCGCGCTATCTGGTCAAGGACCGGGTGGTGGCGGTGGGGGAGATCGGCTACGACTCGATGACTCCGGCCGAGGACACCGCGCTGGCCGCCCAGTTGCAGCTCGCCGCCGACCACGGCCTGCCGGCGCTGGTGCACACCCCGCACCGGGACAAGCTCGCCGGGCTGCGCCGCACTCTGGACGTGGTGCGCGAGTCC
>MUMD01000289.1 GCA_002155895.1 Streptomyces rochei | reverse complement strand
GGCGGGGCGCTGAGGGCTCAGGCGACCGTGAGGCCGCCGGCCCGTTCGCCCGTCCCGGTGTCCGCCTCCGGTTCCACGGTGTCCAGGGCCTCGCGGATGCCGGTGGCCACCGCGGGGTGCACGGGCAGGGCCAGGTGCCCGATGCCGCTCACCCGGACGTTCCGCACGGTCAGGTCCGGGTGGTCCAGGCAGGCCGTCTCGAGCGGGTCCATCACGCGGTCCAGGTCGCTCCAGAAGCTGACGAACCGGGTACGGCAACCGGGTGACGGCCGGGTCAGCTCCTCGATGACCGCCGATCCGGGGCGCATCTGGCGCACGATGGGGTGCGCGTTGGCCAGCGGGACCACGCGGGTCCCGGCGTGCGGGGTGCCCAGGGTCACCAGCGTCCGGACGCGCAGGTCCCCGCCGAGGCGCTGCACGTAGTACCGCCCGATCAGTCCGCCGAGGCTGTGCCCGACGACGTCGACCCGGTCGCTGCCCGTCCGCTCACAGATCTCCTCGATGTGCCGGCCGAGCAACTCGGCCGCGGTGCGGATGTCGCAGGTCAGAGGGGAGTAGTTCAGTGACTCGACCTGCTGCCTGCCGTGCTGGGCCAGGCTGCGGCGCAGGAGCAGGAAGACCGAACGGTTGTCGATGAAACCGTGCAGCAGGACGACCGGGGGCTTGGCGCTCGTGGGGAGCCGGGGTGCGGGGGGCGAGGTCCCGGCGTCGGGCGCCCCCGCGGACGGGAGGGCGCAGGCTGAGCGGCGCTCCTGCACGATCCCCGACGGATACAGCAGAAGGTGCCCGGCGAGGATCGCGACCTCGAGGGCGCTGGCCTTCAGGAGGTTCATGGAGAGACCGGTCAGCCGGCCCGGGAGGGCCGCCAGGCCCGACAGCCCCGGCAGCCCCGGCACACCGGGGAGGCCGGAGAGGCCGGAGAGGCCCGGCAGTGCCGGCAGGGCGGGCAGGAGACGCTGACAGACCGGGAGAAGGGGCAGTGCTGCCGTGGTGACCTTCATGGGCCGACCTCCTGTCGGCACGCGCGGGAACGCCTCTGTCCCCCGTGTGCCCTCATTGGAGAGGCGCGACACCAGTGATCGGTGATGTTTGCGAGGTATGCCTGAATGGATGCGCCGAAAGTGACACACAGGCTTGCTGTGCTTGCCGTGCTCGGTGAGTCCTGTGGTGTCGGTGATACGACGACGAGGTCCTGCTGCCGTCCCGGCCTTGCCCCGCTGCGGCTCTCCGTACGCGTGTGGCCGCCGCGCCCCGGGAACGGTGCGTGGCGGATGTGTCCCACCGTGTGATTTCCCCCTCTGTATCCACCGCGAAACTGCCGGTTGCGGGATGCTGGCGATAACGTTCGTTCACTTCCCCGGACGACGTGGTGCGGGGTGTCCGCGCCGGTGACATGTGCGGTACTTGTCGGTACGGATGGATGTAGTCGCTTCATGGAGGCAGTGATGGGTGTGGCAGCCGGTCCGATCCGCGTGGTGGTGGCCAAGCCGGGGCTCGACGGCCACGATCGCGGGGCCAAGGTGATCGCGCGGGCGCTGCGCGACGCCGGTATGGAGGTCATCTACACCGGGCTCCATCAGACACCGGAGCAGATCGTGGACACCGCGATCCAGGAGGACGCCGACGCGATCGGGCTGTCCATCCTCTCCGGTGCCCACAACACGCTCTTCGCCGCCGTGATCGAACTGCTCAAGGAGCGGGACGCGGCGGACATCCTGGTCTTCGGCGGCGGCATCATCCCCGAGGCGGACATCGCCCCGCTGAAGGAGAAGGGCGTCGCGGAGATCTTCACCCCGGGCGCGACGACGGCGTCGATCGTGGACTGGGTGCGGGCGAACGTGCGCGAGCCGGCGGGGGCGTAGCCGACCGCCCCACGGGGCGGGGAGCGACGGGTCCGGGGGACGACGGCGCGCTGAGGCGCGCGGTCCGACGGGACGGTGGAGCGATGCGGCGCCGCGGCACTGGAGTGCCGCGGTCCGGTCCGCGTGCCGGCCCGAGCGCGAGCCCGCCGGGTCTGCGCGGCGACCGCATCGTGACCGTCCGCTACACCGCTTCCAGCTCCTCGGTCATCGCCGCCCGCAGCCGCAGGGTCGTCACGAGCCGTTGGAACGCCTCCGCCCAGTAACCGCCGGCCCCCGGTGACGCGTCCTCCGGTTCGTCCGGTATCGCCAGCAGGCCGTCCAGGCGTCCCGCCTCCGAGGGGTCGAGGCAGCGCTCGGCCAGCCCCATGACCCCGCTGAAGCTCCATGGGTAGCTCCCGGCGTCCCGGGCGATGTTGAGTGCGTCGACCACCGCACGCCCGAGCGGCGGGGCCCACGGCACGGCGCACATCCCGAGCAGCTGGAAGGCCTCCGACAGGCCGTGCGTCGCGATGAACCCGGCCACCCACTCGGCCCGTTCGACGGCGCGCAGCGTGCCGAGGAGTTTGGCCCGTTCGGCCAGGGAGACCGCCCCCGGCCCTCCGGCCTCGGGCGCCGTGGGCGGTCCCAGCAGCGCCCTCGCCCACGCGGCGTCCCGCTGCCGCACGGCGGCCCGGCACCACGCCGCTTGCAGGTCCGCGTGCCAGTCGTCCGCCACCGGCAGGGCGACGATCTCCTCGGGTGTCCGGCCGCCGAGCCGGGCCGGCCAGGTGCCGAGCGGAGCGGCTTCCACCAACTGGCCCAGCCACCACGCGCGTTCACCACGCCCGGAGGGCGGGTAGGGCGCGACGCCGTCCCGCTCCATGGCCGCGTCGCACTCGTGCGGTGCCTCCACGGTGATCACCGGTGGGTCCGACGCGCGGTCGAGGGACACGCAGGTCGCCGCACGCGCCGCCATCCGTGCGGCGAGCGCCGATTCGGGCAGTGCCGACAGCAACTCCGCGGCGGTCGCCCGTACGTTGCGGCTGCGGTCGGTCAACGCCTGTTCGAGGAAGGGCTCGTCCGCCGGCTCCAGTCCCGTCCGCAACGAGTCGAGGAACATCAGGCGGTCCTCGGCCCGCTCCGTCGCCCACGTCGAGGCCAGCAGCGCGCGGGCTGCCCCCGGGTCCCGGGCGCGCAGCGACGTCAGCAGCGCCACCCGCTCGGCGAACAGGCCCTCGTCCCACAGCCGCCGCACCCGCTCCGTCTCGTCCGGGCCGGGCGCCGCGCTCCCGCCGCCCGGCGTCGCCCGCAGGGCGAACCGCCAGTCCGGGTTGAGGCGGGCCAGCCACAGGGCGAGCGGACCGGCGAAGGCCAGCGCCGCCGGACGCAGGTCCGTACGTCCCCGTGCCGCGTCCAGCAGGGCCGGGACCATCTGGGGCGGCGCCGCGTACCCATGGGCGTTGGCCGCGGCCAGCCACTGGGGCAGCAGCTCCATCAGGTCGGGCGCGGTGCCCCGACGCCCGCCCGCCGTGCCGGACCGGTCGGTGAGCAGGGTCGTGAGCCGGTGGGCGGCCGCTGTGGGCAGGGGCGGGCGGGGGT
>MUMD01000288.1 GCA_002155895.1 Streptomyces rochei | reverse complement strand
CCCCCGCCCTGGACCCCACCGACCGGGAGCGGCTGCTCGCCGGCACCCACCACGACCCGCACTCCCTGCTGGGCGCCCACCCGGTGCCCGGCGGGATCGCCGTGCGGGCCTTCCGGCCCTTCGCCCGCGCGGTGAGCGTCCTCGGCGGCGGGCTGCTGGCCGAGCTGCACGACGACGGGGACGGCTTCTTCTCCGGCCTGCTGCCGCTGGACGAGGTCCCGGCGTACCGGCTGCTGGTGATGTACGAGGGCACGGACCAGGAGGTGGAGGACCCGTACCGCTTCCTGCCCNNGCCGGCACGAGCAGCTGTGGCAGGCGCTCGGCGCGCACCCGACCATCCACGAGGGCGTCGCGGGCACCCGCTTCACCGTCTGGGCGCCGAACGCGCGCGGGGTCCGGGTGGCCGGCGGCTTCAACTTNNACCGGGGTGTGGGAGCTGTTCCTGCCCGGCATCGGCCCGGGCGAGCTGTACAAGTTCGAGATCACCCGGCCGGACGGCTCGCGCACCTTCCGCGCCGATCCGCTGGCCCGCCGTACCGAGGTGCCGCCGGCCACCTCCTCGGTCGTCCACGCCTCCGACTACACCTGGGGCGACGAGGAGTGGCTGGCCCGCCGCGCGGACGCGCCGGCGCACGAGGCGCCGATGTCGGTGTACGAGGTCCACCTGCCGTCCTGGCGGCCCGGGCTCACCTACCGGGAGCTGGCCGAACAGCTCCCGGCGTACGTCAGCGACCTCGGCTTCACCCATGTCGAGCTGATGCCGGTCGCCGAGCACCCCTTCGGCGGCTCCTGGGGCTACCAGGTCACCGGCTTCTACGCGCCCACGGCCCGCCTCGGCGACCCGGACGACTTCAAGTACCTGGTGGACCGGCTGCACCGGGCCGGGATCGGCGTCCTGATGGACTGGGTGCCCGCGCACTTCCCGCGCGACGACTGGGCGCTGGCCGAGTTCGACGGGCGGCCCCTGTACGAGCACTCCGACCCGCTGCGGGCCGCGCACCCCGACTGGGGGACGCTGGAGTTCGACTTCGGGCGCCGGGAGGTGCGCAACTTCCTGGTCGCCAACGCCGTGTACTGGTGCGAGGAGTTCCACATCGACGGGCTGCGCGTGGACGCGGTCGCCTCGATGCTCTACCTGGACTACTCGCGCGAGCCGGGCCAGTGGACGCCGAACGAGCACGGGGGCCGGGAGAACCTGGACGCGGTGGCCTTCCTCCAGGAGATGAACGCGACGGTGTACCGGCGGGTGCCGGGCGTCGTGACGGTGGCGGAGGAGTCGACGGCCTGGGACGGGGTCACGCGGGCCACCCACCACAAGGGGCCGAGCGGCTTCGGCGGGCTCGGCTTCGGGCTGAAGTGGAACATGGGCTGGATGCACGACTCGCTCCAGTACATGAGCCACGAGCCAGTGCACCGCAAGTACCACCACGGGGAGATGACCTTCTCCATGGTGTACGCGTACAGCGAGAACTACGTGCTGCCGATATCGCACGACGAGGTGGTGCACGGGAAGCGGTCGCTGGTCTCGAAGATGCCGGGCGACTGGTGGCAGCAGCGGGCGAACCTGCGGGCGTACCTGGGCTTCATGTGGGCCCACCCGGGCAAGCAGCTGCTGTTCATGGGGCAGGAGTTCGCCCAGGGCGCCGAGTGGTCCGAGGCGCACGGTCCCGACTGGTGGCTGCTCGACCCGGAGTACGGGGCGGCGGCGGACCACCGGGGCGTACGGGATCTGGTGCGCGACCTGAACGCCGCCTACCGGGACACGCCCGCCCTGTGGCGGCGCGACACCCACCCGGAGGGGTTCGCCTGGGTGGTCGGGGACGCCGCCGAGGACAACGTCCTGGCGTTCCTGCGCCTGGACGCCGACGGCACGCCGCTGCTGGCGGTGTCGAACTTCGCCCCGGTCGTCCGGCACGACTACCGTCTCGGCGTCCCGGACGACGTGCCCGCCTGGCACGAGGCGCTGAACACGGACGCCGCGCGCTACGGCGGTGGCGGTGTGACCAACCCGGACCCGGTCAAGCCGGAGGCCCTGGGGTGGCACGGCCGGCCGGCGAGCATCCGGCTGACCCTGCCTCCCCTGGCGACGGTGTGGCTGCGTCCGGCCTGAGGAGCGCCGGGGCCTACGCGTCCACCAGCCCCTTCGGCAGCGGCCCGGTGTGCAGGACGCCGAGGCGCTGGGTGGCCCGGGTCAGGGCCACGTACAGGTCGCTGGTGCCGTAACGGCCGGGCTCGACCACCAGGACGGAGTCGAACTCCAGGCCCTTGGACTGGCGCGGGTCGAGGAGCACCACGCGGTGGGTCAGGTCGGGCTCGGCGCCCGCCGTGACGCCGTCCAGCCGGGCGGCGAGCGCGGCGTGCAGTTCGCGCGGGGCGATGACGGCGAGACGGCCCTCCTCGGGGGTCAGCTCGCCGACCGCCTCGGCGACCGCCGCCGGGAGGTCGTCGGTGGCGCGGACGAACGGCCGTACGCCCGTGGACCGCACCGAACTCGGCGGTTCGAAGGAGGGGTCCTCGGCCCGCACCACCGCCGCCGCCACGTCCATGATCTCGGCCGGGGTGCGGTAGTTGACGCCCAGGCGGGTGTGCTCCCAGCGGTCCTCGACGTAGGGGGCGAGGATCTTCGACCAGGAGCCGACGCCGGCCGCCTCCGCGGTCTGCGCGGGGTCGCCGACCAGGGTCATCGAGCGGGTCGGGCAGCGGCGCATCAGCAGCCGCCAGGCCATCGGGGACAGCTCCTGCGCCTCGTCCACGATGATGTGGCCGAAGGCCCAGGTGCGGTCGGCCGCGGCACGCTCGGCGGCGCTGCGGTGGTCCTCGGCCTCCTGGCGTTCGGCGAACCGCTCGGCGTCGATGATGTCGTGGGCGAGCAGGACCTCGGCGTCCTCCTCGTCCTTGTCCTCGAACTCGTAGGTCCGGGAGGCGTACGACACGTCCAGCACGCCCTGGGCGTAGGCGATCTGCGCCGCCCGCTCGCGTTCGGCGCGGGTGCGGGCGACCCGGTCGTCCACACCGAGCAGTTCGGCCGCCTCGTCCAGCAGGGGCACGTCGGCGACGGTCCAGTGCCGGGTGACCGGGCGGCGGACGGCGTCGGCGTCCTCGGGGCTCAGGAAGTCCTCGGGAGCGGCGAGGAAGTCGGCGACCAGGCGGTGCGGGGTCAGGCGGGGCCACAGCTGGTCGACGGCCGACCAGACCTCGGGGTTCTCGGCGAGTTCGTCGCGGATCTGGGTGATGTCGCTCGCGTCGAGCAGGCTGGAGCCGTCGAAGGGGTCGGTGCCGATGCGTTCGGCGTACAGCTCGGTCAGCGTGTTGAGGATGTGCCCCTCGAAGTGCTCGCGGGCGGCGTTGTGCGGCAGCTTCGCGGCGCGGGTGCGTTCCCGGGCGACGCCGACGAGGCCGTCGTCCAGCATCAGGACCTCGCGGTCGTGCTCGATCGCGATCACCGGGTCGGGCAGCGCCTGCCGGGCGCGGACCACGTCCGCGAGTACGTCGGCCATCTCGGCGCGGCCCTTGACCGCCGCCGCCTCGGGAGTGTCCGTCGCGGTGGCCTTCACGCCGGGGAACAGCTCGCCGACCGTGGCCAGGAGCACGCCGGTCTCGCCCAGGGAGGGCAGCACCTCGCCGATGTAGCCGAGGAAGGCCGGGTTGGGTCCGACGATGAGGACGGCGCGCTTGGCGAGCAGTTCGCGGTGCTCGTAGAGGAGGTAGGCGGCGCGGTGCAGGGCGACGGCGGTCTTGCCGGTGCCGGGGCCGCCCTCGACGACCAGGACGCCGCGGTGCGGGGCGCGGATGATGCGGTCCTGGTCGGCCTGGATGGTCTGCACGATGTCGCCCATGCGGCCGGTGCGCGCCGAGTTCAGCGCGGCCAGCAGCACGGCGTCGCCGGACGGGTCCTCGTGGCCGGTGCGCGTCTCGTCGTCGACGTCCAGGAACTCGTCGTGCAGGGCGGTGACCCGGCGGCCCTCGCTCCCGATGTGCCGGCGGCGGCGCAGGCCCATCGGGGTGTGGCCGGTGGCCAGGTAGAAGGGGCGGGCGACGTCGGCCCGCCAGTCGATGAGGACCGGGGTGCGTTCGGCGTCGTCGGCGCGCAGGCCGATGCGGCCGATGTGGTGGCCCTCCCCGGAGGTCAGGTCGATCCGGCCGAAGCAGAGGGAGCCGTCCACCGCGTTGAGCGCGGCGAGCAGCCCGGAACGCTCGGCGACCAGGATGTCCCGCTCCAGCCTGGCCTGCTGGGGGGTGTTGCCCTGCGCGAGGGCCTCGGTGACCGACACCTCGGCGTCGCCGCGCAGCGCGTCCACACGCGCGTACAGTCCGTCGATGAATTCCTGCTCGTGCCGCAATTCATCGTCCGGAAATTCGGTGTTTGACAATTCCACTCCCGGCCGCATATACTGTGCCTACTGAACTTCTTCGCGACCTCATTCTTCTGAAGTCACGAATCAACGAATATACGCAGAGAAATCCCCCGAGCGCAATTGCTCGGGGGATTTTTCGTGCGTCGGGCCGGTCAGACGACGTCGGCCAGTTCCTCGAGGAGCCGCCGCTTGGGCCGGGAGCCCACCATCGACTTCACCGGCTCGCCGCCGCGGAACACCAAGAACGTCGGCATCGACAGCACCTTGTACGCGTGGGTGGTCGCCGGGTTCCGGTCGACGTTCAGCTGCACGATGCGGAGCCGGTCCCCCTCCTCCTCGGCGAGGGCGCTGAGCACCGGGGCCATCTGCCGGCACGGCGGGCACCAGTCCGCGGTGAACTCCACCAGCACGGGCAGCTCCGATCCGATCACCTCCGCCGCGAAGTCCGCGTCCGTCACCTCGGGCACCCCGCTGGTCCTCATCCGTGTCCTCCCAGTTCGCACTTGGGCTCCGGACCCCCCGGAACCGCCGCCTCGGCCCGTGCGAGCTGCGCGCCCACCTGCGCCCGCACCGACGTCAGCTGCTCGATCAGCGTGTCCAGTTCCGCCAGCTTGCGCCGGTAGACCACGAGGGACGCCGGGCAGGAGTCGCCCTCGGGGTGCCCGGCGCGCAGGCACTCCACGAACGGGCGGGTCTCCTCCAGGTCGAACCCGAAGTCCTGGAGCGTCCTGATCTGCCGCAGCAGTCTCAGGTCGTCCTCGTCGTAGGTCCGGTAGCCGTTCTCGCCCCGCCGCGCGGGCAGCAGGCCCCGCGACTCGTAGTACCGCAGCGTCCGCGTCGTGGTCCCGGCCCGTGCGGCCAGCTCGCCGATTCGCATGCGGACGAACGTAAGCCTTGACGCGGGCGTCAAGGCAAGAAGCCCCGCGCCGGGGGGCGCGGGGCTTCTTCGGGGGCCGGGCGGCTGAGCGACGGGGGGAGCACCTCAGCCGCCCGGAGCGTGCGGTCGTCAGGCCCGCGCCAGCTCCTTCTCGCCGCCCTGCTCGGGCAGGTCGGACGCGTCACCGGCGTCGTCGTCGGCGCCGTGGTGGTCGTCCAGCAGGGTCTTCTCGTCGAACGGGGCCCGGCCGGCCAGCACCTCGTTCACCCGGTCCTTGTCGATCTCCTTGGTCCAGGTGCCGATCAGGACCGTGGCCACGGCGTTGCCGCCGAAGTTGGTCAGCGCGCGGGCCTCGCTCATGAAGCGGTCGATGCCGACGATCAGGCCGATGCCGTCCACCAGGGCGGGCTTGTGCGACTGCAGACCGCCCGCCAGCGTGGCCAGACCGGCGCCGGAGACACCGGCCGCGCCCTTCGAGGCGACCAGCAGGAAGAGCAGCAGCGGGATCTGCTCGCCGATCGACATCGGCGTGCCCATGGCGTCGGCGATGAACAGCGAGGCCATGGTCATGTAGATCATGGTGCCGTCGAGGTTGAAGGAGTAGCCGGTCGGGACGGTGATGCCGACCACCGGCTTGCTGACGCCCAGGTGCTCCATCTTCGCGATGAGGCGCGGCAGCGCCGACTCCGAGGAGGAGGTGGACAGGATCAGCAGGAACTCGCGGCCCAGGTACTTGAAGAGCGAGAAGACGTTCACGCCGGCGACGACGCGCAGCAGCGTGCCCAGGACCAGGAAGAGGAAGAGGACGCAGGTCACGTAGAAGCCGAGCATCAGCACGGCCAGGCTCTTGAGGGCGTCGACGCCGGCCGAGCCGGTGACGGCCGCGATGGCGCCGAAGGCGCCGACCGGAGCGGCCCACATGATCATCGCCAGGACGCGGAAGACCAGCCGCTGGATGTGCTCGATGCCGCGCAGGACCGGCTGACCGGCGTTGCCCATGGCCTGCAGGGCGAAGCCGCACAGCAGGGCGATCAGCAGCGTCTGGAGGACCTCGCCCGAGGTGAACGCCGACACGATGGTGGTCGGGATGATGCCCATCAGGAAGTCGACGGTGCCCTTGGCCTCCGCGTCGACCTGCGCCTGACCGGTCTCCTTGACGGCGTCGGTCACCGCCAGACCGGTGCCCGGGTCCAGGATGTTGCCGACGATCAGGCCGATGGCGAGCGCCACCAGGGACATCACCAGGAAGTAGACCAGCGCGATGCCGCCGACCGCGCCGACCTTGGCGGCCTTGCGCACGGAACCGATGCCCAGCACGATCGTGCAGAAGATGATCGGCGAGATCATCATCTTGATCAGGTTCACGAAGCCGGTGCCGAGCGGCTTCAGCTCGGTCGCGAAGTCGGGCGCGATCAGACCGACGGCGATACCGAGGGCGACCGCGATGATCACCGCGATGTAGAGATAGTGCGTGCGGTCGCGCTTGGCTTTGGGTGCGGCAGGTGCCGTAGCGGCGTTGCTGGTCACGGCGGCCCTCCTTGACGACGTCGTCGGCATCACCGGCGTGCGGCTCACGTCCGGGGGTGTGTTTCGGGGATGCGGCGACTATCTCCCGTGCTGTGAGCGCGGTCACCCTTGCGTTCATTTAGTTCACAATCAAGCCAGGAGAGAGACTTGCGGCATGCACCTCCGCGTCCCGAGACCCCGCAGCCTGGCCGGTCAGCTCTTCGCCATGCAGGCCGTGCTGATAGCGGTCGTCGTGGCCGGATACGCACTGTTCACCTACATCAGCGACCGGGGGCAGGCGCAGGACGCGGCCGGGCGGCATGCCAGGGCGGTGTCGCTGGCGATAGCCGACTCGCCGTCCGTGCTGGAGGCCATCGGCTCCCCCGATCCGACCGCGCGGCTCCAGCCGTACGCGGTGCGGGTCATGCGGGACACCGACGTGGACTTCGTGACGATCATGGACCCGGAGGGCATCCGCTGGACCCACCCGGACCCGGGGCAGATCGGCCGTCCCTTCCGCGGGCACATCGAGCGCGCCCAGCGGGGCCAGACCTTCACCGAGACCTACACGGGCACGCTCGGGCCGTCGGTGCGCGCGGTGACACCGGTGCTGGACGACGGGCGGGTGGTCGGACTGGTCAGCGCCGGGATCAAGGTCGAAGAGATCAGCAAGCGGGCGCAGGAGCAGCTGACGGCGCTGCTCGGGGTGGCCGCGGGGGCGCTGCTGCTCGGCGCGGTCGGCACGTACGTGATCAACGCGCGGCTGCGCCGGCACACGCACGGGATGAACGCGGACGAGCTGAGCCGGATGCACGACTACCATCAGGCGGCGCTGCACGCGGTGCGGGAGGGTCTGCTGATGCTGGACGGGCAGTACCGTGTCGCGTTGATCAACGACGGCGGACGGGAGCTGCTGGGCGTGGCCGGTGACGTGGTGGGCGCCTCCGTCGCGGACCTGGGGCTGCCGGCGCAGCTGACGGGGGCGCTGCTGGCGTCGGAGCCGCGGGTGGACGAGGTGCACCTGACCGACCGGCGGGTGCTGGTGGTGAACACCTCGCCGGTCTCCGGCGGCGAGCGGCGGGGCACGGTGGTGACGCTGCGGGACGTGACCGAGCTGCAGTCGCTGATGGGCGAGCTGAACTCGGAGCGCGGCTTCACCCAGGCGCTGCGTTCGCAGGCGCACGAGGCGGCCAACCGGCTGCACACGGTCGTCTCGCTGATCGAGCTGGGACGGGCGGAGGAGGCCGTGGACTTCGCGACGGCCGAACTGGAACTGGCGCAGGCGCTGACCGACCAGGTGGTGGCGGCGGTGAGCGAGCCGGTGCTGGCCGCGCTGCTGCTGGGCAAGACGGCGCAGGCCAACGAGCGGGGAGTGGAGCTGGTGGTGTCGCGGGAGAGCCGACTGGACGACGGACTGCTGCCGCCGTCCCTGCCCGCCCGGGACCTGGTGACGATCCTGGGCAACCTGGTCGACAACGCGGTGGACGCGGCCCAGGGCCGGGTGCCGTCGCGGGTGACGGTGGCGGCGTACACGGAGGCGGCCCGGGGCGGCGAGGTCTCCGGCACGGCTGCGGCGGCCGGCGGCGGCGGCGGCGGCGG
>MUMD01000287.1 GCA_002155895.1 Streptomyces rochei | reverse complement strand
GGGGCGAGGCGGGACGGGCGGAGCGGGCCTCCGGCGCCGGCTCGTAGCCCGGACTTGGGACGATGCGGTGGGGCCGAGGCAACGGCCGGGGCCGCCACCCCCCACAGGAGAGGCCCCGGCCGTCGCGCGGTACGGGCCGCGCGGCGGCCCGTACTCCCTACAGCGCCGGGACTGCGTTTTGTGTCACACCCCACGGCGTCACGGGTTAGTTGCATCTTGTACGGCAATGCGATGGGGACATGGACGTGTGGCGGTTTCAAGACGTAACGTGCCATTCGCGCCGATGCAGCGGGGGCTCCGCTCCCGCACCCGGTCGCGGAAGACCACCGCGACCGCTGACGAGAAACCACGACGGCGAGGACCACGTCCGCGAGAGCGGCGCCGGCTCAGGCGCAGAAAGGCCTTCTCGGTGCTGGGGGACGACGCGGAGCTGACCGCCGCGGTACGTGCGGCACAGGACGGGGACGAGGTCGCGTTCCGGACCGTGTACCGCTCGGTGCACCCGCGGCTGCTGGGGTACGTGCGGACGCTCGTCGGCGATCACGAGGCCGAGGACGTGGCGTCCGAGGCGTGGCTGCAGATCGCCCGTGACCTGGAGCGGTTCGACGGTGACGCCGACCGCTTCCGGGGCTGGGCCGCCCGCATCGCCCGCAACCGCGCGCTGGACCACATCCGGATGCGCGGACGCCGGCCCGCGATCGGCGGCGACGAGACCGAGCTGACCGGCAGGCCCGCCGAGTCCGACACGGCGGGCGAGGCCATGGAGGCCCTGGGCACCGACAGCGCCCTCTCGCTCATCGCCCGGCTGCCCCAGGACCAGGCCGAGGCCGTGGTGCTGCGCGTGGTGGTGGGCCTCGACGCCAAGAGTGCCGCCG
>MUMD01000286.1 GCA_002155895.1 Streptomyces rochei | reverse complement strand
GGTGGCGGGTGTCGGGGACGTCTCCGTCGGGGGCGTTGTGCTCCAGGTAGACCATCGGCGGGCGGCGGCCCAGCCACCGGTCGACCAGGGCGACCTCGTGCGGCCGCTGGACGATCACCAGGTCGACGTCCTCGTCCCGCAGCCGCTCCGGCGGTACCTCGACGACGGAGTCGGGCCAGTCCCAGGTGCGGGCGCGGCCGAGGCCGTCGGGTCCGCGGTCCGGGGTGACGGGGACGAGGTAGGTGTGCGGGCCCTGCACGAAGGCCGTGGTCCACGACCCGTGCACGTGCCAGATGAGGATCCTCATGCCTCCCCCAGGAGTTTCTCGACGGCGGCCGCCACGTCGGTGGCCGTGACGGTGTTCAGACAGGGGTGACCGGGGACGGGGCAGTCCCGGGCCCGGCTGTCGGCGCAGGGCGCGTCCTGGTCGCCGAGCAGCACGTACGGGACGCCGTACGGCCGCCAGCGCTCCGCCGGTACGACGGGGGCGAACAGCGACACCACCGGGGTGCCGACGGCCGCCGCGAGGTGGGCGGGCGCGGTGTTCCCGGTGACGACGACGGACGCGCCCGCGAGGACGCCGGACAGCTCCGGGGCCTCGGTGCGGCCGCCGAGGTCGATGCCGTGCCCGCCGGCCACGTACGCCGTGAGGTCGCGCTCGTCGGGGCCGCCGGTGACCAGGACGCGGTGCCCGGCGGCGGCCAGTTCGCCCACCGCCTCCGCACAGCGCTCGGCGCTCCAGGCGCGGGCGGGGACACTGGCGCCCGGGTGCAGGACGACGTACGGGCCGGCGCCGGTCAGGTCGCCGACGGGGGGCGGTGTACGCACCCGCAGCCGTCCGTCGTCGGGCCGCGGGAAGCCCGCCGCCTCCGCCAGGTCCAGCGCCGCCTCGGCCTCGTGGGCGTGCGGGGCGCGCTGGTGGCGCAGGTCGAGCAGGGAACCCGGGTAGTCCACGCTGTCCGCGGCGATGTGGGCGACGCCCGCGAGGCGCAGGACCAGGGCGGTGGGCAGCGGGGACTGGTGGAAGGACGTCAGGACCAGCGCCGTGTCGGCGTCGATCCGGTCGACGAGGGCGTCGATGTCGGCCCGGTCGACCTCGGGCGGCCGGAAGCCGCCCCACGGGGCGTCCCAGACCAGCACCTCGTCCACGCCGGGCAGCAGCCGGGCGGCGGGCGCGCCGCGCGATCCGCACAGCAGGGTGACGTGGTCGGCGCGGGCGGCCACGGCCCGCACGGCGGGCCCGGCGAGCAGCACGTCGCCGAAGCTGTCGAGCCGGGTGACCAGTGCCTTCATCGCGGCCTCCCTCGGGTGTCGACGGCGGCACGCGAGCGGTCCGCCTCGGCGCCGGGGACGGCCCGGCGGGGGACGGGGGCGGAACCCGGGGTGCTCGCGTCGAACGCCGCCTCGATGGGCCGCTCGTCCACCAGGACCCGGCCCTCGGGCGGACCGTCGAGGACGGCCCGTACGGCGGTCAGGAGGTTGGGGGCGACATGGGCGGCGGCCGTGGTCTCCTCGGGGCGGGTGCGGTCGTTGGGGACGAGGATGCCGTGGGCGCCGGCGTGTTCGGCGGCCTCCATGTCCGCGCCGATGTCGCCGATGACGACGCAGTCGGCGGGCGCGGCGCAGACGCGGCCGGCGGCCCAGAGGATCATGCCGGGCCGCGGCTTGCGGCAGTGGCAGCCGTCGTCGGGGCCGTGCGGGCAGACCGCCCAGACGTCGAAGGGGCCGACGAGTTCGTCGATCCGCCGGTTGACGCGGCGGACGTCGGTGTCGGTGAGCAGTCCGCGGGCGACGCCGGACTGGTTGGTGACGACGCCGACGCGGATGCCGTGCTCGCGCAGCAGTGCCACCGCCTCACGGGCACCGTCGACGGGCCGGACCAGGTCGGGGTCGCCGTTGTAGGGCACGTCGTGGACCAGGGTGCCGTCACGGTCGAAGAGGACGGCCTGGACGGGGCTCATGCGGCCACCTCCCGCCAGGCGGGAGCGTGGCGGTGCCGCCACTCGCCGGCCAGCCGGTGCCAGGTCGCGGCGGGCGGGATGAGCGCGCTGGTCGCCAGCATGGTGACGACCTCGTCCCGGGTGCGCGGTCCGGGGGCGATACGGGCCCAGGCGAACTCGGCGGTGCCCGCGGCCCATCCGAGCCCGGCGACCGCGGCGGCCCGGGGGCGGCCGGCGACGGCGAGGGCGAGGGCGGCGAGTCCGGCTGCGGTGATCGCCGCGTGACGGCGGATGCGGCCCCTGGGGGCCACCGCCTTGGCCCACCAGTCGGGGCCGTGCAGCCGCCGCATCAGCGCGTCGTCGGCGTTGCCGCGCTGCTGCTTGAGGGAGACCCAGCGGGAGGCGTCCCGCACGGGGTGGCGGGTGGTGCGGCGGCCCCGCCGGATGCGCCAGCCCGCGTCGAGGACGCGCAGCGCCAGGTCGGCGTCCTCGCGGAAGGCGCGGGGGAAGCGCTCGTCGAAGCCGTGGACCTGCTTGAGCACGTCGGTGCGGTAGGCCATGTCGGCGGTGATCCACTGGGCCCGGGCGAGGCCGGCGGTGCCGCGCTCCCAGTCGGTGGGCCGGCGTTCACCGGGCAGCGGCACGGCGATCACGCCCTGCACGGCACCGGTGTCGGGGGCCGCCTCGGCGAGGTCCTGGACCAGTTGGTCGCACCAGTGCGGGCCGACCTGGACGTCGTCGTCGAGGAAGGCGGTCCAGGGCGAGGTCACCGCGCGGATACCGGTGTTGCGGGCGGCGGCGGGGCCGCGGCCCCCGCTGCGCAGCACCACCGTGCGCTCGCGCAGATCGCCCAGGACGGTCAGGGGGTGTTCCAGCGCCCGCGGGTCGGCGTCCGGTTCGGGCCGGTCGTCGACGAGGACGATCTCGTCGGGGCCCGGTCCGGTCGCGGCGGCCAGCGCGGCCAGGCAGTCGGCCAGCGTCCGGCGGGCGAGCGTGGGGACGACCACGGCGTAGCCGGTCCTGGCGCCGCCGGTCACGGGAGCGCCGCTCATCCGAACGCCCTCCCCCGGCGCACCGCGAAGGGTCCGATGGCCAGCAGGTCCACGGGCGCGGAGCCGAAGCACTCCAGGGCGTCGCGCGGGTCGTCGACCATGGGCCGCCCGGCGGTGTTGAGGCTGGTGTTGACGACGACGGGCAGCCCGGTGCGCCGCTCGAAGGAGGCCAGCATCCGCGCGACCAGCGGCTCGCGGCGCTCCTCGACGGTCTGGATGCGGGCGGTGCCGTCGACGTGCACGACGGCCGGGATGCGGTCGCGCCAGGCGGGGGCGACGTCGTGCACGAAGAGCATGTACGGGCTCGGGATCGGTCCGGTGAAGATGTCGGCGGCGCGGTCGGCGAGCACCATCGGCGCGACCGGCCGGAACTCCTCGCGTCCCTTGACGTGGTTGAGGCGCTCCAGGTTCTCGGCGCGGCCCGGGTGGGCCATCAGGGAGCGGTGTCCGAGGGCGCGCGGCCCGAACTCGCTGCGGCCCTGGAACCAGGCGACGACACCGTCGCGGGCCAGTTCCTCGGCGACCGTCTCGGCGATGTCGTCCGGCTCCTCGTAGGGGATCGCGGCCGTCTCCAGCCAGGCGCGGATCTCCTCGTCGCTCCAGCCGCGGCCGAGGTCGGCGCCGGGCATCGGCTCGGGTGCGGCGCCCTCCTGGGCGGCGGCGACGTGCAGGGCGCCGCCGAGGGCGGTGCCCGCGTCGCCGGCGGCCGGCTGCACCCACACGTGGCGGTACGGGCCGCACGCGGCGATCTTGGAGTTGGCGACGCAGTTCAGCGCGACGCCGCCCGCCATGGTGAGGGCCTGCCCGCCGGCCTCGCGGTGCAGCCAGTGGACGAGTTCGAGGAGCAGTTCCTCCAGCACGGCCTGGGTGCTCGCGGCGAGGTCCGCGTGGTCCTCGGTCCAGTCCTCGCCCTTGGCGCGCGGCGGCGCGAGGGCCGCCCAGTCGACGCCGTGGGCGCGGAAGCCGCCGTCGCCGGTGGCGTGGACCCGCTCGCGCAGTCGGTCCACGAACCGGGGTTTCCCGTAGGAGGCGAGGGCCATCACCTTGTACTCGTCGCTGCTGCGCAGGAAGCCGAGGTGCTCGGTCAGTTCCTCGTAGACCAGGCCCAGCGAGTGCGGCAGCGCCTGGGTGGCGAGAGTGTCGAGCTTGCCGTCGCGGTAGCGGCCGGCCAGGTGGGAGGCGGACTCGCCGCGTCCGTCGAGGACGAGGACGTCGTTGTCGGGGTGCGGTGAGGCCGGTCCGGCGGAGGCGGCGTGCGCCACGTGGTGCGGGACGAAGACGACCCGGTCGGGGTCGAGGCCGGGCAGCGCCTCGGCGAGGAACTCGGGCGCGCGGCGGGCGTATTCGAGCCGCAGCGGGTCCCAGGGGTCGTCCAGGCCCATCTCGCGGGCGGGACGGGCCAGTTTGGGGTCGAAGGAGTACGCGACGGCGTCCAGTTCCTCCGGCCGCACCCCGGCGTGCTCCAGGCACCACCGCGCCGACAGCTCGGGCACCTCCCACGCCGAGAAGGGCACCGGCCGCTTGCCGTGCTTGCGCCGGCTGAAGCGCTCCTCCTCGGCGGCCGCGACGGTCCGCCCGTCGACGACGAGTGCGGCGGCCGGGTCGTGGAACAGGGCGTTGATACCGAGGATGCGCATGGGGTGTGCTCCGTCCCGGGGGACTGCTGGGGTCTCTCCGATTGACTGGGGTCTCTCCGGCTTCTGTGGCCTCTCCGGTCTCGCGGGTGCCGCAGGGCAGCTGGGTCAAACACTTGGAGACAACTCAATTCCAGAAATGAGCGCACTCATCACGGAAAGTGAGCAATCCGGGCATATGCCCGCTATGCGGCCACAGCGTGCGCGAACCAGCCGATGGTCCGCTCCAGCCCCTCGCTCCAGCCGACCCGGGGCTGCCAGCCGAGCCGTTCCCGGGCCAGGGTCGTGTCGGGCTTGCGCCGTCCGGGGTCGTCGACGGGGCGGTCCACGAAGCGGATGCGGGAGCCGGAGCCGGTGAGTTCGACGACGCGGCGGGCCAGCTCCAGCATGGTGATCTCGTCGGCGCCGCCGATGTTCATCGGCCCGGTCTCGGCGGAGGCGGCGAGGGCCAGGACGCCCTCGACGGTGTCGTCGACGTAGCACAGCGAGCGGGTCTGGCCGCCGTCCCCGGCGACGGTGAGGGGCATGCCGTCCAGGGCCTGCGCGATGAAGGTGGGGACGGCCCGGCCGTCTCCGGTGCGCATGCGGGGGCCGTAGGTGTTGAAGATGCGGACGATGGCGGTGTCGGTGCCGTGCACCTGGCGGTGGGCGGTGACCAGGGCCTCGGCGAAGCGCTTGGACTCGTCGTAGACGCTGCGCGGGCCGATCGGGTTGACGTTGCCCCAGTAGGTCTCGCGCTGCGGGTGCTCCAGCGGGTCGCCGTAGACCTCGGAGGTGGAGGCCAGCAGGAAGCGGGCGCCGTCGGCGCGGGCCCGCTCCAGGGCGTTGCGGGTGCCGGTGCTGCCGACGTCGAGGGTCTCCAGGGGCAGCCGGAGGTAGTCGGCGGGCGAGGCCGGGCAGGCGAAGTGCAGGATCAGGTCGAAGCGGCCGGGCAGTGCGCGCAGGGCGGCCGGGTCGGTGGCGTCGGCCCGGACGAACCGGAAGCCGCGATGCCGCTCCAGTTCGGCCACATTGGCGCGCGAGCCGGTGGCCAGGTTGTCGAGGCACACGACGTCCGTACCGGCGTCCAGCAGCCGGCCGCACAGGTGGGACCCCACGAAGCCGGCACCGCCGGTCACCAGGGCCCGGCGCCAGCGGCGTCCGCTCGCAGGGCTGTCCCGCAGGGGGCTCTCGCTCACGGGGTCCTCCTCACTCTCGCCGTCACGTGCGTGTCGGCTGAGTAACCCGGTGGGGACCACCACTACCCCGAACTCACATTCGAGGGGGGACTATAAACTGCGTATATACTCGCTGTGTATAGTCCTCGCATGCTTTCGCTGACCAGGAAGATGACGAAAACGGGGACCGGGTTGCGCGGCGCGGCGACCCTCGCGGCGGCCGCCTCGCTGACGCTGGCGCTGAGCGGCTGCACGAAACTGGAGACGACCTCGCCCAGCACCGTGCGGGGCGCGGCGGGCGCCCAGGCACGGGCGGCCGGGTTCGGCACCGTCGACTGCCGCCAGGCCAAGTGCATCGCGCTGACCTTCGACGCCGGACCGAGCGAGAACTCGGCACGGCTGCTCGACATACTCAAGGACAAGCAGGTCCCGGCGACCTTCTTCCTGCTCGGCAAGCGGCACATCGACACCTATCCCGAACTTGTCAGGCGCATGGCTGACGAGGGGCACGAGGTGGCCAGTCACACCTGGACGCACAAGATCCTCACGGACGCCGAACCGGACGAGATACGCGAGGAACTGGAGCGCCCGAACAAGGAGATAGAGCGCCTGACCGGCAAGCGCCCCACCCTGATGCGTCCCCCGCAGGGCCGCACCGACGACACGGTCCACGAGATCTGCCGGGAGCTGGGGCTGGCCGAGGTGCTGTGGAGCGTGACCGCCAAGGACTACAAGACCGACGACCCCGACCTGATCACCGAGCGCGTCCTCGACCAGTCCTCCCGGGACGGCATCATCCTGCTGCACGACATCTACGACGGCACGGTGCCGGCGGTGCCCGGGATCATCGACGCGCTCAAAGAGCGGGGCTATGTGTTCGTGACGGTGCCGCAGCTACTGGCGCCCGGCAGGGCGGAGCCGGGCGAGGTCTACCGCTGATCCGCCGGCCGCGGTCCTTACGATCGTCGCGTGGCCGTCTTCTCGCTCGAACGCACCGCTCCGCTCCCCCTGGACGAGGCCTGGCGCAGACTCACCGCCTGGCAGCGGCACGGGGACTCCGTACCGCTGACCCGCGTCACCGTCGCCACGCCCGGCCCCACCCGGCCGGGCACGGCGATCGTGGCCCGCACCGGTCTCGGCCCGCTCGCCTTCGACGACACCATGGAGGTGACCGTCTGGGAACCGCCCGAGGACGACTCCCCCGGCCGCTGCCGGCTGGAGAAACGCGGCCGGCTGGTCGGCGGCTGGGCGGAGATCGAGGTGCGGCCGGGGCCCGGCGGCCGCACCCGGGTCGTGTGGCGCGAGGAGCTGACCGTCCGTCTCCTGCCGTCCGCCTTCGACGGCGTCCTGGTCCGCGCGGGACGGTACGTCTTCGGCCGGACGGTGAACCGGCTGCTGCGGCACCCGTGAACCACCGGTGGCGCCCGGGGGACGGCACGCGGTCGCAACGGCGCCGCGCGCCACGCCGCAGCCGTTACCCGCGTACCGTGCCGCCATGTCTGTCAGAGCGCACACCTACGTCCAACTGTCGGTCGCCGGGGCACTGTTGAGCCTGGCCGTCGCCGCGCCGCCCGCCTCCGCCGGGCAGGGACACGCCGTCCCGCTGCGCGTGGCGACGTACAACATCCACGCCGGAACGGGCTCGGACGGCGTCTTCGACCTCGACCGGCAGGCCGCCGCGCTGCGCGCCCTCGACGCGGACGTGATCGGCCTCCAGGAGGTCGACGTCCACTGGGGCGCACGCAGCGGGAACCTCGACGTCGCCGGTGAGCTGGCCCGCCGGCTCGGCATGCGGGTGTCGTTCGCGCCGATCTACAGCCTCGACCCGGTGGAGGCCGGCGGGCCGCGGCGCGAGTACGGCGTGGCGGTGCTGTCCCGCTTCCCGATCCGCTCGGAGACCAACCACGAGATCACCCGCCTGTCCACGCAGGACCAGAACCCGGTGCCGGCCCCGGCGCCCGGCTTCGGCGAGGTCACCCTCAAGGTCCGCGGGGTGCCGGTGCAGGTGTTCGTGACGCACCTCGACTACCGGGCCGACCCGGCCGTGCGGGTGGCGCAGGTCGCCGACACCCGGCGGATCATGGCGCGGGAGCGGGCCGCGCTGCCCGGGGCACGCCAGGTGCTCCTCGGCGACTTCAACGCCGAGCCGTCGGCGCCGGAACTGGGGCCGCTGTGGAAGGAGCTGGACGACGCCGGGACCGGCACCGGCCCGACCTACCCGGCCGCGGCCCCGGTGAAGCGGATCGACTACGTGACGGTGGGCGACGGTGTGCGGGTGGAGGGCGCGGGCGTGCCGGCGGAAGCGACGGCCTCGGACCACCGGCCGGTGGTCGCGGACGTGTCCCTGCTCAGGAAGGGGCCGGGCCGGGACTGACGGCCGGATCAGGCCACCGAGCCGATCCGGCCCGCCGGGGTCTGCGGGCCGTCGTGGTGGATGGGGGTGCGGGCGCCCGTCAGCGAGGCGCCCGTGCCGCCGCGGCGGGCCGCGACGATCTCGGCGGCGATGGACAGCGCCGTCTCCTCCGGGGTGCGGGCGCCGAGGTCGAGGCCGATCGGGGACCTGAGGTGGGCCAGCTCCAGGTCGCCGACGCCCGCCTCGCGCAGGCGCGCCTCGCGGTCCAGATGGGTGCGGCGGGAGCCCATCGCGCCGACGTACGCCACGGGCAGCCGCAGCGCCCGCCGCAGCAGCGGTACGTCGAACTTGGGGTCGTGGGTCAGGACGCACAGCACCGTGCGGGCGTCCACGTCGGTGCGCGCGAGGTAGGCGTGCGGCCACTCGACGACGACCTCGTCGGCGTCCGGGAAGCGGGCCGCGGTGGCGAAGACGGGCCGGGCGTCGCACACGGTGACGTGGTACCCGAGGAACTTCCCGGCCCGGACCAGCGCGGAGGCGAAGTCGATCGCCCCGAACACGATCATGCGCGGCGCGGGTGCGCGGGACTCGACCAGCAGGGTCAGCGGCGCTCCGCAGCGCGAGCCGCGCTCACCGATCTCCAGGGTGCCGGTGCGGCCGGCCTCCAGGAAGGCGCCCGCCTCGGCCGCGGCGGTGCGGTCCAGCTCCGGGTGGCCGCCGAGACCGCCCTCGTGGGAGCCGTCGGGGCGCACGACGAGCGCGCGGCCGGTCAGCTCGGCCGGTCCGCTCACGACGCGCGCCACCGCCGCCGGCTCCCCGCGGGCGGCGGCGGACAGGGCGGCGGCGAGCACCGGCCGGACGGGATCGCCGGCCCGTACCGGCATGACCAGGACGTCGACGACTCCGCCGCAGGTCAGACCCTCGGCGAAGGCGTCCTCGTCGCTGTGGCCGAAACGCCGCGGGACCGGCCGCCCGTCCCGCAGCGCCTGCCGGCACAGCTCGTACACGGCGCCCTCCACACAGCCGCCGGAGACCGAACCGACCGCCGTGCCGTCGGCGTCCACCGCGAGGGCGGCGCCGGGCGGACGGGGGGCGCTGCCCTCGACCGCCACCACGGTGGCCACGGCGAAGTCGCGTCCCTGCTCGACCCACCGGTGCAGTTCTTCGGCGATGTCCAGCATCCGTCGGTCTCCTCGGTCTCCTCGCCCACCTGCTCCGGCTGCCCGCCCGCACGTCCGTACGGCGGTGGTGGAGGGGTTCCCGAAGTCGCGGCTAGTGCACCCCCAGCCAGCTCTCGATCGGGGCGAGGGCGAAGTAGACGAGGAAGATCGCCGTCAGGGCCCACATGAACGCGCCGATCTCCCGGGCCTTGCCCTGGGCGGCCTTGATGGCGACGTAGGAGATGACTCCGGCGGCGACGCCCGCCGTGATGGAGTAGGTGAACGGCATCAGGACGACGGTCAGGAAGACCGGGATCGCGGTGGCGCGGTCGGCCCAGTCGACGTGCCGGGCGTTCATCATCATCATCGCGCCGATGACGACCAGCGCGGCGGAGGCGACCTCCTGCGGCACGATCGCGGTGATCGGCGTGAAGAAGAGGCAGGCCGCGAAGAACAGACCGGTGACGACCGAGGCGAGCCCGGTGCGGGCGCCCTCGCCGACGCCGGTCGCGGACTCCACGAAGACGGTCTGGCCGGAGCCGCCCGCGACGCCGCCGATGGCACCGCCGGCGCCGTCGATGAACAGCGCCTTGGACAGGCCCGGCATGCGGCCCTTGTCGTCGGCGAGCTTGGCCTCGGTGCCGACGCCGATGATGGTGGCCATCGCGTCGAAGAAGCCGGCCAGCACCAGCGTGAAGACGATCATGCCGACGGTCATGGCTCCGACGTCGCCCCAGCCGCCGAACTCCAGCTCACCGAAGAGCGAGAAGTCGGGCATGGAGACCGCGCTGCCGTGCAGCTCGGGCGCTCCGTTGGCCCACTGCTCGGGGTCGATGACACCGGTGGCGTTGAGCAGGGCGGCGACGATCGTGCCGGTGACGATGCCGATCAGGATCGCGCCGGGGGTGTTGCGCGCCTGGAGCATGAAGATCAGGAGCAGGGTGCCCGCGAAGAGCAGCACGGGCCAGCCCGCGAGTTCACCGGCGGGGCCGAGCTGGAGCGGGGTGGCCTCGCCCCCGTGGACGAACCCGCCCTTGACGAAGCCGATGATGGCGATGAACAGGCCGATGCCCATGGTGATGCCGTGCTTGAGCGCGAGCGGGATCGCGTCCATGATCATCTCGCGCAGCCCGGTGACCACGAGCAGCATGATGACCACGCCGTACATCACGCACATGGCCATGGCCTGTCCCCAGGTCATCTGGGGGACGACCTGGCCGGCGATGACCCCGGACACCGAGAGTCCGGCGGCCAGGGCGAGCGGCACCTTGCCGACGAAGCCCATCAGGAGCGTGGTGACCGCCGCGGCGAGCGCCGTCGCGGTGATCACGGCCTTCTGGCCGAGGGTGTTGCCCGCGACGTCCTCGCCGCCGAGCAGGATGGGGTTGAGCAGGACGATGTACGCCATCGCCATGAAGGTGGTGATGCCGCCGCGCACCTCACGCGCGACCGTCGATCCCCGGTGGGTTATGTGGAAGTACCGGTCGAGCCAAGACCGGCCGGAGGGGACGCGGGAACCCGCGCCCGCGTCCTCGGCGGTGGTCTTGGGCTCCACGGACTGCTGGGTCATGGGGCCGTCTCCCAAGGTTCATAGGGGCACCCGCGCGAACCGCTGGGGCGGTCGCGGGATTTGGGATGTGCACGACCCGGGGGACGGCCCGAGACGAACGCATGGTGTGGTGCTGCCGGGCCCGCGAGCGGTGCGGGCCCCGGTGGTGCTCCGGGCGGCGCGGAGTGTGTGACGTTCCGTGCGCCGCCCGGAGGTCTGCTCACGCCGTGCCGGTGAGGTGTTCCGGACGTGGTGGCGTGCGGGCCTCGGCGAGAGGGGGCACGTCGGCCGGGATCGCCGGCGTGTCGAGGATCATGGGACTGGCGGAGCGCAGGACGTCCATGACCGGCTCACTTCCTCGTCGTCTGGTGGGTCGTACGGTTCGAGCCATCCGGTGCGCCGCGGGCCGGGCTCGTTCATGTGCTGTTCATCCGGAGTGGGCCCAGTACACCGTCCGCCGCTCCACCAGGGTCAGTCGCAGAAACACTGAAGGAGTTGGCTGGCCAGGGCGGGCATCTTGTAGATTCGTATGAACGGAGGCCATCGGAAACCTCCCTGTTTTCCTCCGGCAACGGGCGACACAGCCGCGTGACCTGGAACACTTCGAGACAAAGAACGGCGGCGACGAGAATGCGGCTGCGCGCACTGCTGGACACCGATGCGCTGGGCCTCAAGCTGCTCGGCGGCGAGGACGAGCTGGACCGCTCCGTGCGGGGCGTGATGACCACCGACCTGCGGGACCCCAGCCGCTATCTGTCGGGCGGCGAGCTGGTCCTGTCCGGCCTGGCCTGGCGCCGGGACGCCGCCGACTCGGAGCCTTTCGTGCGCATCCTGGTGCAGGCCGGCGTGGCGGCCCTCGCCGCCGGCGAGGCGGAGCTGGGGAGCGTGCCCGAGGACCTGGTGGTGGCGTGCGCGCGGCACCGGCTGCCGCTGTTCGCGGTGCACGAGTCGGTGGCCTTCGCCACCATCACCGAGCACGTGGTCCGGCAGGTCTCCGGCGAGCGGGCCGGCGATCTGGCCGCCGTGGTGGACCGGCACCGCCGGATGATGACGTCCGGTCCGGCGGGCGGTGGGCCCGACGTGGTCCTCGACCTGCTCGGCTCCGACCTGGACCTGCGGGCCTGGGTGCTGTCGCCGACCGGGCGTCCGGTGGCCGGTCCGAAGGACGCCGGGCCCGCGCTCCCCGCCGAGGTGTGCGGGAAGCTGGCGGCGGAGCACCTGGCCGCCACCCGCGCGGGCCGGCGCGCGCCGCACCGGGTGCCGCTGGGCGGGACCACGTACAGCCTGTTCCCGGTGCGCGGCTCCGGGCACCCCCCGGCGACGGGCGCCGCGGGCCGCGCGCCGCAGGCGGCCGGGCCCGGGCGGGACGTGCGCGAGACGGTGCTGTCGGACTGGCTTCTGGTGGTGGAGGCGGACGCCGGGGACTGGGCCGAGGAGCGGCTCGACCTGCTGTACGGCGTCACCCAGCTGATCGCCGTCGAGCGGGACCGGCGGGACGCCGCCCGCACGGTGCGGCGGCGGCTGGCCCAGGAGGTGCTGGAGCTGGTGCAGACCGGGGCGGCGCCCGCCGAGATCGCGGCCCGGCTGCGGGTGGCGGCGCCGGTGCTGCTGCCGGGCCTGGGCGCGGCACCGCACTGGCAGGTGGTCGTGGCCCGCGTCGAGTGGGAGGACGACGAGGCGGAGACCGGGCCGGTCGCCCAGACGCTGCTGGAGGAGATCCTCGTCGACCCGCTCGCCACCGGCCCCGAGCACTCCGACCGCATCGCGGTGGCGCACACCGGCGGCGAGGCCGTCGCCCTGGTGCCGCTGCCCGCGGTCTCCACCGAGCACGACGGCTCCGAGGCCGGCGTCCTCGCGGACGCCCTGCTGGAGTCCGTACGGGAACCGCTGTCGGCGGGGCTGGACGGCGACGGACGGGTCACCCTCGGCGTCAGCGCGGCCGTGCACTCGGCGGAGGGGCTGCGCGGGGCGCTGGAGGAGGCACGGCACGCCCGTCGGGTCGCCGCGGCGCGCGCCGGGCGGGTGTGCGCGGCGGGGCACCAGGAGCTGGCGTCGCACGTCCTGCTCCTCCCCTTCGTTCCCGACGACGTCCGCCGGGCCTTCACCGCCCGGCTGCTGGACCCGCTGCGGGACTACGACCGCCGGCACCGCGCCGAGCTGATCCCGACGCTGGAGGCGTTCCTCGACAGCGACGGCTCGTGGACGCGCTGCGCCACCCGGCTCCACCTGCACGTCAACACCCTGCGCTACCGCGTCGGCCGGATCGAGCAGTTGACGGGCCGTGACCTGTCGCGCCTGGAGGACAAGCTCGACTTCTTCCTGGCACTGCGGATGAGCTGAGGCGCGGGCCGCACGAGGCCCCTTCCCGGCGCCAAACCTCGGCGCCGGGAACTCCCACGACTTTGTGAAATCTTTCACCCACCCCCTTGGCCGGGCCGCCGTATCCGTGCTGAGATGCCGCCACCACTCGAGAGCTCGATGGCGTGCTAAGGGGAGGGCGACGTGGCGCATTCCGCCATGGCTGGTTCTGGCTGGGGAACGACCGAGGGTGACGATCCGCTCCAGACCGCCGTGTGGCGGTTGCGTTCCCGCGCCTGCTGGGCCGACGCGGCGGCCCTGCTGGAGCCGGTCACCGCGGCGACCGCGTTGCAGCGGACCGCGCTGCTGGTGGAGCGGTGCCTGTACACCGAGCAGGGCTGGGCGGACGCGGAGGACGCGCTGCGCACCGCCGAGGCGCTGGCCCACAGCGACGAGGAGCGCGGTGCCGCCGCCTGTGAACGCGGGCAGCTCGCGTACGCCGCGACCGTGCACGGGGTGCGCGACCGTTCCGACGAGGCACGGGCCGCGCTCGGCCGCGCGGCGGCCCTCGTCCCGCCGGGCGCCGCGGGGCGGGCGCTGCTGGACTTCCGGCGCGGGCTGCTCGCGGAGAACCTGGCCCGCTCGCCGCAGGCCGCCCGCGCGGCCTACCGGCGCGCCCACGCCGGCGCGACCGCGCACGCCGACCCGCTCCTGCAGTCCTTCACCTGGCGCCACTTGGCCGGACTCGCCCTGCGGGAAGGGGAGTTGGCCGAGGCCCGGCACGGCTTCGCCGAGTCGCTGCGGATCCGGGAGGAACTGGGCTACCTCGTCGGCACGGCACCGGCGCTGGTGTCCCTCGCCGACGCGGAGTCCGAGCCGGAGGCGTCCCGGCTGCGCGAGGAGGCGCGACGGCTGTTCCGCCTGCTCGGCGGTGTACCGACGTGGCTGGCCCGCCATCTGACACCACCCGCACCGGACGCGGCGACGGCCTGAGGACGCGGGTGCGGTGCGACGGGGTGGGGACGCGGGTGCGCTACGACGCGGCGGAGACGCG
>MUMD01000285.1 GCA_002155895.1 Streptomyces rochei | reverse complement strand
TTCCAGCACCAGCACTACTGGATGGAAAGCGCCGCCCGGCCCACCGTCGAGGACACCCCGCGCGAGCCCCTCGACGGCTGGACGCACCGCATCGACTGGGTGCCGCTGGTGGACGAGGAACCGGCGCCCGTCCTGGCCGGTACCTGGCTGCTCGTTCGTCCCGAAGAAGGTCCCCGCCCGCTCGCCGACGCCGTCGCGGACGCGCTGACCCGGCACGGCGCCTCCGTCGTCGAGGCCGCTCGTGTCCCGCACCAATCCGACACCGAGCTGACCGGAGTCGTCTCTCTGCTGGGCCCGGGCGCCGACGGCGACGGCGGCCTGGACGCGACCCTGCGGCTGGTACAGGACTTGGCCACCGCCGGGTCCACCGCGCCCTTGTGGATCGTCACCAGCGGAGCCGTGGCCGTCGGTACGTCCGACACCGTGCCGAACCCCGAGCAGGCGACGCTCTGGGGGTTGGCCCGGGCGGCGGCCACCGAGTGGCCCGGCCTGGGGGCGGCGCGCATCGACCTGCCCGCCGACCTCACCGAGCAGGTCGGACGTCGGCTCTGCGCCCGGCTGCTCGACCGGAGTGAGCAGGAGACGGCGGTCCGACAGGCCGGGGTGTTCGCCAGGCGGCTGGTCCGTGCCCGTACCAGCGACGGCCGGTGGACGCCGCGCGGCACCGTGCTGGTCACCGGCGGGACCGGCGCGCTCGCCGGACACGTCGCGCGATGGCTGGCGGAGGAGGGGGCCGAGCACATCGTGCTGGCCGGGCGCAGAGGGCCCGACGGTCAGGGCGCCGAGGCGCTGCGCGCCGACCTGGTCGCCGCAGGGGTCAAGGCGACGATCGTGCGCTGCGACGTCGCCGACCGGGATGCCGTACGTCTGCTCCTGGACGCACACCGGCCCAGCGCCATCGTGCACACGGCCGGGGTCGTCGACGACGGACTGCTCACCTCGCTGACGCCCGCCCAGGTCGAGCGGGTGCTGCGGCCCAAGCTGCTCGGCGCCAGGAACCTGCATGAGCTGACCCGGGACCGGGAACTGGACGCCTTCGTGCTGTTCTCCTCCCTCGCCGGAGTCCTCGGCGGGGCAGGGCAGGCCAACTACGCCGCTGCCAACGCCTACTTGGACGCCCTGGCCGCACACCGCACCGCGCATGGGCTGCCGGCGGCCTCGCTGGCATGGGGGCCGTGGGAGGGCGACGGCATGGCCGCGGCGCAGGAGGCCGCCGACCGGCTCCGCCGCAGCGGTCTCACCCCGCTGCCGCCGGAGCAGGCCGTACGGGCCCTCGGCCGGGGCCACGGGCCGCTGGTGGTGGCCGACGCGGACTGGGCGCGGCTGGCCGCCGGCTCGACGCAGCGCCTGCTCGACGAGCTTCCCGAGGTGCGTGCGGTCAGGCCGGCGGAGCCTGCTGTCGGACAGCGCCCCGACCTACCGGCCCGGTTGGCGGGGCGTCCGGCCGAGGAGCAGTCCGCGGTACTGCTGGAGGCGGTCCGGGAGGAGATCGCCGCCGTACTGCGTTACGCCGATCCGGCGCGGATCGGCGCCGATCACGAGTTCCTCGCCCTCGGCTTCGACTCGCTGACATCGATCGAACTGCGCAACAGGCTTGCCACGCGCATCGGTCTGACGCTTCCCGCGACGCTCACCCTGGAACAGCGCACCCCTGCCGGGCTCGCCGCGCACCTGCGCGAGCGGATCGCGGACCGGCCCGTCGGGTCCGGTGCCGTCCCGGTGCCCGGGAGCGCTGATGTCCCGGAGGCGGGCGGCGGTAGCGGCCTCGGTGAGCTGTGGCAGGAAGCCGACCGGCACGGCCGGCGGCTGGAGTTCATCGACGTACTCACCGCGGCCGCCGCCTTCCGGCCCGCCTACCGTGAACCGGCCGAGCTGGAGCTGCCGCCTCTACGGCTCACCTCCGGCGGGGACGAGCCGCCCCTGTTCTGCATCCCCTCGCACCTCGGCAAGGCCGACCCGCACAAGTTCCTGCGGTTCGCCGCGGCCCTGCGGGGACGGCGGGACGTCTTCGTCCTGCGCCAGCCCGGCTTCGTACCCGGGCAGCCCCTGCCCGCGGGCCTCGACGTCCTGCTCGACACCCACGCGCGGGCCATGGCCGGGCACGACCGGCCCGTGCTGCTCGGCTACTCGGCCGGCGGTCTTGCCGCGCAGGCGTTGGCCGCCCGACTCGCCGAGCTCGGCAGGCCGCCGGCGGCCGTCGTGCTCGTCGACACCTATGCCCCCGACGAGACGGAGGTGATGGCCCGTATCCAGGGCGCCATGGAGCAGGGCCAGCGCGATCGCGACGGCAGGACCGGTGCCGCCTTCGGTGAGGCCTGGCTCACCGCGATGGGCCACTACTTCGGCTTCGACTGGACCCCGTGTCCGGTCGACGTGCCGGTGCTGCA
Organism: Streptomyces rochei; assembly: GCA_002155895.1. GTDB lineage: Bacteria > Actinomycetota > Actinomycetes > Streptomycetales > Streptomycetaceae > Streptomyces > Streptomyces rochei. The sequence goes on along the minus strand of MUMD01000285.1, from coordinate 11,522 downwards.
CGTACGCGCCGGCGACCCCATGACCGGTATGCCCGTCGAAGGGCGGTGGCAGGCGCGCTGGAACCTGCCGCACACCGCCGTCGACGTGCCCGGAGACCACTTCACGATGATGGAGGATCACGCCCCGCGCACCGCCGACACCGTGCACGACTGGCTCGGCACGGCCGTCCGCCGCCCTGAGAGAACCCGCGACTGACGACTCGCCGGCGACAGCGGCATCCCGCCCTGTCCCCTTCCTGTCCGTCCGTTCCCTTTCCTCTCCTCGAAACGGAGTTCGTTCTCATGCCTTCCTTCCCCGTACGCCGGTCCGTGCCCGACACTCCGCCCGCCGAGCACCTCGAACTGCTCAAGGAGAGCGGCGGCGTCTGCCCCTTCACCATGGAGGACGGCCGTCCGGCCTGGCTCGCGGCCAGCCACGACGCCGTGCGCTCCCTGCTCGCCGACCGCCGTATCAGCAACAACCCGGCGAAGACGCCGCCCTTCTCGCAGCGGGAGGCCCTGCAGAAGGAGCGGGGCCAGTTCAGCCGTCACCTGTTCAACATGGACTCGCCGGAGCACGACGTGGCCCGCCGCATGATCGCGGAGGACTTCACTCCCCGGCACGCCGAGGCGGTCCGGCCGTACTTCGAGGAGGTGTTCGGCGAGATCGTCGACGAAGTGGTCCACAAGGGCCCACCGGCCGAGATGATCGAGTCGTTCGCCTTCCCGGTCGCCACCCGCACCATCTGCAAGGTGCTGGACATTCCGGAGGACGACTGCGAGTACTTCCAGAAGCGCACCGAGCAGATCATCGAGATGGACCGCGGTGAGGAGAACCTCGAAGCCGTCGTCGAACTGCGCCGCTACGTCGACAGCGTCATGCAGCAGCGCACCCGCAAGCCCGGCGACGACCTGCTCAGCAGGATGATCGTCAAGGCGAAGGCGTCCAAGGAGATCGAGCTCAGCGACGCCGACCTGGTCGACAACGCGATGTTCCTGCTGGTGGCCGGGCACGAGCCGTCGGCCAACATGCTGGGCCTCGGCGTGCTCGCCCTCGCCGAATTCCCGGACGTGGCCGAGGAACTGCGGGCCGAGCCGCACCTGTGGCCGGGCGCGATCGACGAGATGCTCCGCTACTACACCATCGCCCGGGCCACCAAGCGGGTCGCGGCCGCCGACATCGAGTACGAGGGGCACACGATCAAGGAGGGGGACGCCGTCATCGTGCTCCTCGACACCAGCAACCGCGACCCGAAGGTGCACGCCGAACCGAACCGGCTCGACATCCACCGCTCGGCGGGCAACCACCTGGCCTTCAGCCACGGACCGCACCAGTGCCTGGGCAAGCACCTCGTCCGGGTCCAACTGGAGATCGCGCTGCGGGCTGTCGCCGAGCGGCTGCCCGGCCTGCGCCTGGACATCGCCAAGGAGGACATCCCCTTCCGCGGTGACGCCCTGTCCTACGGGCCGCGCCAGCTGCGCGTCACCTGGTAACAGCCACCATCGGCCCCCGCCGCGGACCGGGCAGCACGACCCGGTCCGCGGCGGGGGCACCACCACCGTCAACATCCCCAGAGAGGCTTCCCCGTGGAGAAGACCGACGTCGACCGGCTGCGCACACTCGACCGAGAGCACATGTGGTACCCGTGGACGCCGATGACCGAGTGGATGGCCCGTGATCAGCTCGTCGTCGAACGCGCCGAAGGCTGCTGGCTGATCGACGCAGACGGTAAGCGCTACCTCGACGGCCGCTCGTCGATGGGCATGAACCTGCACGGCCACGGCCGCAGCGAGATAGTCGAGGCCCTGGTCGCCCAGGCGCGCAAGGCCGGTGAGACCACGCTCTACCGCGTCTCGCACCCGGCGGCGGTGGAACTCGCCGCCCGCCTGGCATCGATGGCGCCGGCCGGGCTCCAGCGCGTCTTCTTCGCCGAGTCCGGATCGACCGCGGTGGAGACGGCTCTCAAGGCTGCCTACGCCTACTGGGTCGCGAAGGGCGAACCGCAGCGATCCACCTTCGTGTCCATGGAGGGCGGTTACCACGGCGAGACCCTAGGCACGGTCAGCCTGCGCGGCACCAACGGCGAACAGGTCGACATGATCCGCAAGACCTACGAGCCACTGTTGTTCCCCTCCCTCTCCTTCCACCAGCCCCACTGCTACCGGTGTCCCGTCGGCCAGTCGTCGGACAGCGACTGCGGGCTGGAGTGCACCGATTCGCTGGAGAACCTCCTCACCCGGGAGAAGGGCCGGATCGCCGCGGTCATCGTCGAGCCGCGGGTCCAGGCCCTCGCCGGAGTGATCACCGCCCCGGAGGGACACCTCGCGAAGGTCGCGGAGATCACCCGCAGGCACGGAGTGCTCCTCATCGTCGACGAGGTCCTCACCGGCTGGGCCCGCACCGGCCCGACGTTCTCCTGCGAGGCCGAGGGCGTCACACCGGATCTGATGACGGTGGGCAAGGCGCTGACCGGCGGATATCTGCCGCTGTCGGCCACCTTGGCCACGGAGGAGATCTTCGGAGCCTTCCGTGAGAGCGTCTTCCTCAGCGGCAGCACCTACTCCGGATACGCGCTCGGGGCGGCCGTCGCCCTGGCCAGCCTCGACCTGTTCGAGAAGGAGGACGTACCGGCCCGGGCCAAGGCGCTCGCCGACGTGCTCACCACCGCACTGGAACCCTTCCGCGCGCTCACCCACGTCGGTGACGTCCGGCAGCTCGGCCTCATCGCCGGCGTCGAGCTGGTGGCCGACCGGGAGACCCGCGCCCCCTACCCGCCCCAGGAGCGCGTCGTCGATCGCATCTGCACCCTGGCCAGGGACAACGGCGTGCTGGTCAACGCGGTCCCCGGGGACGTGATCACCATGCTGCCCTCACCGTCGATGAGCCCCGACGACCTGCGCTTCCTCACCGGCACCCTGTACACGGCCGTCCGAGAGGTGACCGAAGAGTGAAAGGGCTGATGCGGGCGGCCGTCATCCGTGCCTGGGGCGGCCCCGAGCGGCTGACCCTGGACCGGGTCGAACGGCCGTCACCCCCGCCCGGATGGATCGCCGTACGCGTCGAGGCCTGCGCCCTGAACCACCTCGACATCCACGTGCGCAACGGGCTTCCGGGCGTACGGCTGGAACTCCCGCACGTCTCCGGCGGCGACGTCGTCGGCGTCGTCGAGCAGGCCACCGACGAGGCGGGGGAGAGACTGCTCGGCAGCCGTGTGCTGCTCGACCCGATGATCGGGCGCGGCATCCTCGGCGAGCACTACTGGGGCGGGCTCGCCGAGTACGTCGTCGCACCCGCCCACAACGCGCTCCCCGTCCCCGATCAGGACGCGGACCCGGCACGCTACGCCGCACTGCCCATCTCCTACGGCACGGCCCAGCGCATGCTCTTCAGCCGCGCCCGGCTGCGTCCCGGCGAGAGCGTGCTGCTGTTCGGCGCGACCGGCGGCGTCGGCGTCGCCTGCGCCCAGCTCGCCCTGCGTGCCGGGGCCCGGATCATCGCCTGCTCCGGATCACCGGCCAAGCTCGCCCGGCTGCGCCGACTCGGCGTGATCGACACGATCGACACCGGCACCGAGGACGTACGGCGCAGGGTCCGCGAACTCACGGACGGCGGTGCCGACCTGGTCGTCGACTACCAGGGCAAGGACACCTGGCCCGTCTCCCTGCGCTCGGCGCGCGCCGGCGGCCGCATCGTCACCTGCGGCGCGACCACCGGGTACGAGGCGACGACCGACCTGCGCTACGTGTGGTCGCGTCAGCTGGACATCCTCGGCTCCAACGCGTGGCACCGCGACGATCTGCACACGCTGGTCGACCTGGTGGCCACCGACGCCCTGGAACCGGTGGTGCACGCCGACTTCCCACTCTCCCGCGCCCCCGAGGCGGTCGCCGAACTGGAGGAGCGCCGGGCGTTCGGGAAGGTCGTGATCCGCACGGCGTGAACTCACTCATGTCCCGGCTCGATCCCAGGGGGAAACAGCGTGACCGGCAACACCACATCCGCCGCCTTCCTGCGGCGGACACAGAACGCGCTCGCCATGCAGCGCAAGATATGCGCCCAGCCCGAGGAGACCGCGGAGCGCGTGTTCTCCGACATCCTCTCGGTGTCACGAGACACCGGCTTCGGCCGCGAACACGGCCTCGCCGGGGTCCGCACCCGCCAGGAGTGGCGGCGTGCCGTGCCCATCCGCACCTACGACGAACTGGCCCCCTACGTCGAGCGGCAGTTCTCCGGCGAACGCCGCGTGCTCACCACCGACGACCCCCGCGCCTTCCTGCGCACCTCGGGATCGACCGGCCGCGCGAAGCTGGTACCCACCACCGATCACTGGCGCCGTGTCTACCGCGGACCGGCGCTGTACGCGCAGTGGGGGCTCTACTTCGAACAGATCGGCACGCATCGGCTCACCGGCGACGAGGTCCTCGACCTGTCCTGGGAGCCCGGCCCCATCCGGCACCGACTGCGCGGCTTCCCCGTCTACAGCATCACCGAGCGCCCCGTGTCGGACGACCCCGACGACTGGAACCCGCCGTGGCGTCACGCGAGGTGGTTCACCCGCGATGCCGGTGCCGCGACCATGGCCGACCTGCTCTACGGCAAACTGCTGCGGCTGGCCGCCCACGACCTGAGACTGATCGTCTCGGTGAACCCCTCCAAGATCGTCCTGCTCGCCGAGACACTGAAGGAGAACGCCGAACGCCTGATCCAGGACCTGCACGACGGCCACGGCACGGACCGGGCAGCCCGCCCGGACTTCCTCCGCCGCCTCACCGCCGCCTTCGACCGCACCGGAGGCCGTCCGCTGCTCACCGACCTGTGGCCCGGCCTGCGTCTGCTCGTCTGCTGGAACTCCGCCTCCGCGGCGCTGTACGGGCCCTGGCTGTCCCGGCTCGCGACCGGCGTGGCGACACTGCCGTTCAGCACCACGGGCACCGAGGGAATCGTCACGCTGCCCGTCGACGACCACCTCTCGGCGGGGCCGCTCGCTGTCGACCAGGGGCATTTCGAATTCGTTCCGTGGCAGGACCTGGACGACGGCAGCCCTCTGCCCGAGGACACCCCCACCCTCGGCTATGACGAACTCGAACTCGGCGCCGACTACCGGCTCGTCATGAGCCAGGCCAACGGGCTCTACCGCTACGACGTGGGCGACGTGTACCGCGTCGTCGGAGCGGTCGGCGCCACGCCACGGCTGGAGTTTCTGGGACGCGCGGGATTCCAGTCCTCCTTCACCGGCGAGAAGCTCACCGAATCCGATGTGCACACCGCCGTGATGCGGGTCCTCGGCAGCGAACGCACCGACCACCCGCACTTCTCCGGCATCCCGGTCTGGGACACCCCGCCCCACTACCTCGTCGCCATCGAATGGGCTGACGCCCACGGCACGTTGAACGTGCAGGACACAGCCCGCCGCATCGACGCGACTCTCCAGGAAGTCAACGTGGAATACGCCGACAAGCGCCGCAGCGGACGACTGCGGCCCCTGCAGATCCTGCCCCTGGTGCCCGGCGCTTTCGGCCAGATCGCCGAACGAAGGTTCCGCCAGGGCACCGCGGGAGCCCAGATCAAACACCACTGGCTGCAGAAGGACTCGGCGTTCCTCGACACGCTGCGCGACCTCGACCTCGTCCGCGCCCGCCCGGGGACGTGACGGCATGCGCATCGGATTCGCCGCACCCATGTCCGGCCCCTGGGCCACCCCGGACACCGCCGTGCACGTCGCCCGCACCGCCGAACAGCTCGGATACGCCTCGCTCTGGACCTACCAGCGAGTCCTCGGCGCGCCCGACGACTCCTGGGGCGAGGCCAACCGCAGCGTCCACGACCCCCTGACCACCTTGGCCTTCCTGGCCGCGCACACCACCGGGATCCGGCTCGGTGTCGCCGTTCTGATCATGCCGCTGCACACCCCCGCGGTGCTGGCCAAGCAGCTCACCACCCTCGACCTGCTCTCCGGCGGCCGACTCGACGTGGGCCTCGGCAACGGCTGGGCCGCCGAGGAGTACGCCGCCGCCGGCGTGACCCCCACCGGGCTCAGCCGCCGCGCCGAGGACTTCCTCGCCTGTCTGCGGGCCCTGTGGGGTGAGCAGACCGTGGTGGAACACGACGGCCCCTTCTACCGGGTCCCGCCCGCCCGCTTCGACCCGAAGCCCGCCCAGTCCCCGCACCCGCCGCTGCTCCTGGGCGGCGCCGCGCCCGGCGCACTGCGCCGCGCCGGCCGCCTGTGCGACGGCTGGATCGCGAGCAGCAAGGCCGGCCCGGCCGCCATCCGCGACGCCATCACCGTCGTACGCGACAGCGCTGAGCGAACCGGACGCGACCCCGCGACCCTGAGGTTCGTCTGCCGCGCCCCGGTCCGGCTGCGGACCCGGTCGGCCCCCAACGAGCCGCCGCTGACCGGCACCGCGGAGACGATCCGGGCCGATCTCGCCGCGCTAGCCGACACTGGCCTGACCGAGATCTTCCTGGACCCCAACTTCGACCCCGAGATCGGCTCACCGGACGCGCCGACCGGCGACGTGCGACACCGCGTTGATCTGCTGCTGCACGAACTGGCCCCCGCAAACTGGTGAGAGGAAGAGAACAGTGCTGATCGCGCGCGCCGCCGTCGGAGAAGACCGAACGTACGCCCGCGTCGACACGGACACAGGGCTGATCCACCTCCTGGCCGGCACTCCCTACGACGAGATCCGGCCGACCGGCGAAACCAGACCGCTTGCCGAGGCCCGCCTGCTCGCACCGGTCGAACCCAGCAAAGTGCTGGTCGCAGGACGCAATTACGGCGATGTCGTCACACCGGACCTGGTGGTCTTCATGAAGCCGTCCACCTCTGTCGTCGGCCCCAGGAGCACCGTCCTGCTGCCGGCGGAGGCCAAGCAGGTCCGGTACGAGGGAGAACTCGCCGTGGTGATCGGGCGCCGCTGCAAAGACGTCCCCGAAGACACCGCGGACCAGGCCGTGTTCGGCTACACCTGCGCCAACGACGTCACCGCCTGGGACGTCGGGGAACCGAAGGGCCACTGGACCAAGGCGAAGAGCTTCGACACATTCTGCCCGCTGGGACCATGGATCCGCACCGATCTCGACCCCGCTGACCTCGTCCTGCGCACAACCGTGAACGGCACGCTGCGCCAGGACGGCTCCACCAAGGAAATGAACAGGAATGTCCGCGCCCTCGTGTCCCGTTGCAGCTCACTGATGACGCTGCTGCCCGGAGACGTGATCCTCACCGGCACACCGGCGGGCGCCGGCGTGCTGCGTCCGGGTGACGAGGTCGTCGTCGAGATTGACGGGATCGGTTCGCTCGCGAATCCGATCGGCGTGGCCAAGTAGTTCACTGACTACACTCGCGCGAACAACACGGGCCCGTCTGCGGCGCTTCGAGCTGCGCCGATCCCCGAGGAGAGATTCCAGTGTCTGTAATCCGTCCCACCGCCGAAACCGAACGCGCAGTCGTGGTGGTCCCGGCTGGGACGACGTGCGCCGACGCGGTCACCGCGGCAAAGCTGCCGCGCAATGGCCCCAACGCGATCGTCGTGGTGCGAGACCCGTCCGGCGCCCTGCGTGACCTCGACTGGACCCCCGATTCCGACGTCGAGGTCGAGGCCGTCGCGTTGTCCAGCGAGGACGGCCTCACGGTGCTGCGCCACTCCACGGCACACGTACTGGCCCAGGCGGTCCAGCAACTCTGGCCGGAGGCCAGGCTCGGTATCGGCCCGCCGATCGAGAACGGCTTCTACTACGACTTCGACGTGGAGCGCCCCTTCCAGCCAGAGGACCTCGAGCGCGTCGAGCAGCGGATGAAGGAGATCATCAAGTCCGGCCAGCGCTTCTGCCGCCGCGAGTTCCCCGATCGGGAAGCGGCCCGTGCCGAGCTTGCCAAGGAGCCGTACAAGCTCGAGCTCGTTGACCTCAAGGGCGACGTGGACGCCGCCGAGGCAATGGAGGTCGGCGGGAGCGACCTGACGATCTACGACAACCTCGACGCGAGAACTGGAGATGTGTGCTGGTCCGACCTCTGCCGCGGCCCCCACTTGCCGTCGACCCGCCTGATCCCGGCGTTCAAGCTGCTGCGCAACGCGGCAGCCTACTGGCGCGGCAGCGAGAAGAACCCCCAGCTGCAGCGCATCTACGGCACGGCCTGGCCGACCCGCGACGAGCTCAAGTCCCATCTCGCCGCCTTGGAGGAGGCCGCCAAGCGTGACCACCGCCGCATCGGCGAGGAACTCGACCTCTTCGCGTTCAACAAGGAGATCGGCCGCGGCCTGCCGCTGTGGCTGCCCAACGGCGCGATCATCCGCGACGAACTCGAGGACTGGGCCCGCAAGACCGAACGCAAGCTCGGCTACAAGCGCGTCGTCACCCCGCACATCACCCAGGAGGACCTTTACTACCTCTCAGGCCATCTGCCTTACTACGCGGAGGACCTGTACGCGCCGATCGACATCGACGGCGAGAAGTACTATCTCAAGCCGATGAACTGCCCGCACCACCACATGGTGTACAAGGCGCGCCCGCACAGCTATCGCGACCTGCCCTACAAGGTCGCCGAATACGGCACGGTGTACCGATTCGAGCGCAGCGGTCAGCTGCACGGCATGATGCGTACGCGCGGTTTCAGCCAGAATGACGCGCACATCTACTGCACGGCGGACCAGGCCAAGGACCAGTTCCTGGAAGTCATGCGCATGCACGCGGACTACTACCGCACTCTGGGGATCAGCGACTTCTACATGGTGCTCGCGCTGCGTGACTCGGCGAACAAGGACAAGTACCACGACGACGAGCAGATGTGGGAGGACGCTGAGCGGATCACCCGGGAGGCCATGGAAGAGTCCGACATCCCCTTCCAGATCGACCTGGGCGGTGCCGCGCACTACGGCCCGAAGGTCGACTTCATGATCCGAGCCGTCACCGGCAAGGAGTTCGCCGCCTCCACCAACCAGGTCGACCTGTACACCCCGCAGCGTTTCGGGCTGACCTACCACGACTCCGACGGCACCGAGAAGCCCGTCGTGGTGATCCATCGCGCTCCGCTCGGCTCGCACGAGCGCTTCACCGCCTATCTCACCGAGCACTTCGCAGGTGCCTTCCCGGTGTGGTTGGCGCCGGAGCAGGTCCGGATCATTCCGATCGTGGAGGAACTCACGGACTACGCCGAGGAAGTCCGCGACATGCTGCTGGACGCGGACGTGCGTGCCGACGTCGATGCCGGCGACGGCCGGCTGAATGCCAAGGTACGCGCGGCCGTCACCCGGAAGATCCCGCTCGTCGTGGTGGTCGGCAGGCGAGAGGCTGAGCAGCGCACCGTAACCGTGCGCGACCGCTCCGGCGAGGAGACCCCGATGTCCCTGGAGAAGTTCGTGGCCCATGTCACTGGACTCATCAGGACCAAGAGCCTGGACGGCGCCGGCCACATCCGTCCGCTGTCCAAGGCCTGACCCACAGCCACGGGGCCCCGGCAGGTGTCCCGCCTCGGACCACCCCCTTCGGTCCTCAGCCGACGGCGGGCTCATGGCAGCCGCCCGACCTGCCGGTGCCGTGGCTGTTCGGCAACCCGTGGGCGCCGCCCGCCGAGGAGACCGCGCGCTGCCGGGGGATGATCTCGTCCGGCCCGCGCCCCGGGCTCACCGGGCGGCGCTGGAGCGGGCCGGACGGGAGCCGGGACCGGCCGACCGTCCGTGGTCGGTCTCGTCCCGGACGAGCAGGGACAGCAGTGCGGCCACGGTGAGGCCCGCTTCCGCCGGGTGGCGCAGGACCTTGTCCGGTTCGACGCGGTAGATGTTGCTGCGCCCGTCACGGGTGTGGGAGAGATAGCCGTCCTGCTCCAGGTCCGAGATGATCCGCTGGACGGCGCGCTCGGTGAGTCTGCAGTGGGCGGCGATGTCGCGGATCCGCACGTTCGGATTGTCGGCGATGGCCGCCAGCACACGCGCGTGGTTGGTGACGAACGTCCATCCGGAGTGAGATTCAGGCACTGCAACCATGCACAGCATTGTAGGGACCATCTTTGCCGGACAGCCAATACATGACATACTTTTCGCGTTAAGAGTGGCATGTTCTGTCCCATGGGCAACTGAGAAGGGACCCGAGGGTGTCTTTGGATGAAGCGGTCGCGGGGTGCTCGCGCCACACCGGCCGGCGTCGGCTCCCGGCCGCGGAGCAACCCACGCAGGCGCAGTACGAAGCGCACGGCGCCTGGGTCGTCAGCGCACGGGGCGCATACGACATGAACTCGGTCGAGCCCTTGGCCGACGCGTTGAAAGACGCGGCCGAGAAGTCTCCGAAGGTGGTACTGGACGCCTCCGGCATCACCTTCGCCGACTCCACCCTGCTGAGTCTGCTGATCCTCACCCACCAGGCGACGGACTTCCGGGTGGCCGCGCCGACGTGGCAAGTGATGCGGCTCATGCAACTGACGGGCGTCGACGCCTTCTTGAAGGTACGGGCCACGGTGGAAGAGGCCGCCACCGCTTAGGGGCACGGCGTGCCGGGCCTCGGCTGACGCAAGCCGATGGCTTGGAGCTGAGAATTCCGGGCATTCGACGTTCTGCCTGGCCCCCGGCCGTCGATGGTGGCCGGCCAGGCGTGATGAAGACAGTCACCTCCTCGAGGCGCGATCGACCGCGCCTCGGGGGAGGGCGGTTGACGGGAGAGGGAAGGTGTCCATGATTCTGCCGGCGGAGAAGGAACTGCGTGCCGTGCTGGCTCGGTTCGCTCAGGCGCGCATCGACCACGACGTACGTCCCAGCGGCTGCACCAGCAGGCTCCTCGAGGACGCCACGTACACCCTGTGCGTGATGACCGGTGCCCGTACCGCCGAACAGGCTCTGCGTACGGCGGACGAACTTCTCGCACAGTTCGCCGAGCGCACCGCTGCCCCCGTGGAGGACGAAGCCCTGGCCGCGTGAGCCGACGGCACACACCTGCGGCGCCTCGCGTGGCAGGTGTGTGCCTGCCGGCGGGCGGACGCGAGCACCTGAGGAAATGAGAGAGAGTCATGAGCGATACCCGGCTTCGGCAGCGCGATGAGACGTCGAAGGGGCCGGCCACCGAGATCCCGGCGCCGCAGTGGCGGGACCTCTTCCTCGCCCCCGACTGGGGCGGCACTGATGAGCAGGTGATCGTCGCCGAAGAGGCGCGCGGGCCCGAGCACTTCACCGGAGCGCGCCGTCCGCGCGGCGGCCGCCGATCGAGTCGACGGGCCGCGTGATGCGCGGCCCTGCCGCTGCGGCCGTAGGTCAGGTGAGGGCGATCCGTGCGGTGATGCGCTTGCCGGACGGCTCGGGCCGGACCTCGACGGCCTGGCTCAGCGCCGCCACGATCTCCAGGCCGTGCTGACCCACTCGGGCGGGATCGGCGGGCCGGGGGGCGGGCAGTGTGGTGTCACCGTCCCGCACGGTGACGGTGACCGCGTCGTCCGTGAGGCTCAGGGTGAGTTCTATGGGGTCGGCCCCGTACTTGACCGCGTTCGTGATCAGCTCGCTCACCACCAGGTGGACGGCCTCCGACGCTCTCTCCGGCACCGGCGACCGAAGGTCCC
>MUMD01000284.1 GCA_002155895.1 Streptomyces rochei | reverse complement strand
GGTCACGGGCGGGGCGATCCCGTGCGCGGCGAGCTTGCGCCGCCCTTCGGGGGTGATGCGGTCCGTCGTCCAGGGCGGTGACAGGACCTGCCGTACGCGGCCGTCGGGATGGCCGCAGGCGGTCAGGACGTCCCGTACCGCGGCGGTGATCTCGGCCAGTGCGGGGCAGCCCAGGTAGGTGGGGGTGATCTCGACCTCCAGCACGCCGTCGGCCCCCGGGGCGACGGAGCCCACCACGCCGAGGTCGCCCAGGCCGATGACCGGCAGTTCCGGGTCCGGAAGCGCCCTCACCCGCTCGCGCACCTCCCGGGCCGACCGGCGCGGCGTGGGGGGTTCCCACCCGCTCACCAGGTGCCTCCGGGGAACTGGCGGCGCACCGACTGGAGTTCGGCGACAAGTGGGCCGAACTCCTCGATGTGCAGCCCGGATCGGCCGCCCCTGGCCGACCAGGTGGGCGCGGGGACGGCGAGTCCCGCCTCGGTGAGGACGCCCGTCACGCGGTGGAGCCACGTCTCGCGCAGCGGTGCCGGCGAGGGCACCGTGCCGGAGGCCGACAGGCGGCGCAGTACCTCGTCCTCCTCGAAGAGTTCACCGGTGTACGGCCACACCCGTTCCAGGCCGTGGCGCATGCGGCGGGCGCTCTCCTCGGTGCCGCGGCCCAGCGTCACCGTCCAGCGGTCCGCGTGCAGCCGGTGGAAGGCCACCTCCTTGGCGGCCCGCGCCCCGAACGCGGCGAGTTCGGTGTCGGGGCAGTGCGTGAGCTGCTCGTAGTACAGGACGGCGTAGTGGGTGTAGGCGAGTTGCCGGGCCACGGTCGTCGCGAAGTCGCCGTTGGGGAGTTCGGTCAGCAGGGTGTTGGTGAACTCGCGGTCCGGGCGGCCGTAGGCGAAGTCGTCCTCGGTGCGGCCGGTGCCGTCGAGCCGTCCGGCGCGGGTGAGCAGGGTGCGGGCGTGGCCGACGAGGTCGAGGGCGATGTTGGACAGGGCCAGGTCCTCGTCGAGGGTCGGCGCGCGGGTGATCCACTGGCACAGGCGCTGTCCGAGGACGAGGGCGTCGTCGCCGAGGCGTTGGAGGTGGAGCGCCAGGTCGGCGGCCGAGCCGGCCGGCGCAGCCCCCGGCGCGGCGCCCGCTGTCCCCCCAGACGCGCCGGTCGCCGGGGCCGATGTCGGCGTGGGAGCCTCCGAAGCCGACGTCGGCGTGGGCGCCACCGAGAGGCCGGTGGTCGCGGTCTTCGTCGAGGTGTCACGCGTCGTGCTCACCTTCGGGGCCTTTCTCGGTCAGCGGCGCGAAGTGCTCGGGGTAGCGGTACGGCTTGTGACGGGCGGCGGCGAAGTACGGGTCGCGTTCGTCCGGGGCGGCCGTGTGCACGGCGTCGGAGCGGACGACCCACAGCGACATCGGCTCGCCCCGGCGGGTGTACAGGTCGCGGGCCGCGGCCAGCGCCGCGTCGGGGTCTGCCGCGCGCACCGATCCGACGTGCTGGTGGGCCAGGCCACGGCGGACTCGCAGGAAGACCTCCCAGGACGCCGGCGCGCCCTCCCGTGCCCCGCTCATCCGGTCCGTCCTTCCGTCTCGTCCGACCGGGCGGCGTACGCGGCGGCGGCTTCCCGGACCCAGGCCCCGTCCTCGTGGGCGGCCCGGCGGTGGGCGATCCGCTGCCGCGCCCAGTGGGTGTCGTCGCCCAGGGCCCTGCGGTAGGTGTCCCAGTCGACGGGGGTGAAGTCGTAGTGACCGCGCTCCTCGTTCCAGCGGATCGCCGGGTCGGGCAGGGTCAGGCCGATGCGTTCGGCCTGCGGGACGCAACTGTCGACGAAGCGCTGGCGCAGCTCGTCGTTGGTGTGATGCTTGATGCCCCAGGCCCGGGCGCGGCGGGAGACGGCGGCGCCCGGTGCGGCGGTCCGCGCGTCGGCGCCGCCCTGTGCGGTGTCGGGCGGCCCGAACATCAGGGCCACGGCCGGCAGCCACCACCGGTTCACCGCGTCCTGCGCCATCTCCTTCTGCTCGGGTGTCCCCTCGCACAGGGCGCGCATCAGGTCGTAGCCCTGCCGTACGTGGAATGCCTCCTCCTGGCAGACGCGGCGCATGGCGCGGGCGTACGGACCGTAGGAGGTGCGGCACAGGGGTGCCTGGTTGATGACGGCGGCGCCGTCCGTCAGCCACGCGATGGCACCGGTGTCGGCCCAGGTCAGCGCGGGGTGGTTGAAGGTGGCGGAGGCGCGCTGCTGCCCGCGGTGCAGGGCGTCCAGCAGGTCGGCGCGGTCCACGCCGAGCGTCTCGGCGGCGGAGTACAGGTACAGGCCGTGTCCGGCCTCGTCCTGGACCTTGGCGATGAGGACCGACTTGCGGTGCAGGGACGGGGCACGGGTGAGCCAGGCACCCTCCGGTTGCATGCCGATGATCTCGGAGTGGGCGTGCTGGGCGATCTGACGGACCAGCATGCGCCGGTACCCGTCGGGCATCCAGTCGCGCGGTTCGACCGTGCCACCGGCCGCGACGAAGGCGTCGAAGTGCGCCGACGGCCCGTCCTCGGACACGGCACTGACGGCAGGGGGCGCGGTCACCGGGCACCACCGGCGCGTCCGGTGCCGGCGGCCGCGGTGGTGCGGCGCGTCGGGCGCCGTCCCGGGGCCCGGACCCGTACCGGCTGCCTGGGCACTCGCATCACTCCTTCGGCTCGGGACGCCCCGCGGCCGACCCCGGGGGCCGGGCGGAGCGGATCGTCTCGTTGCGGTAAGAGGCCGGACGGACGGTCCGGCTATCCCCGCGTGCGGCGGTTCGGCCGCGTGACAAAGCTCACGGGGTGGCCCGGGGAGTGGGAGCCGCGGGCGCCCGCCTCTTGTGGGGGTGACAGTCGAGAACCGCACGGCGGCCGGCACGCCGAGGCGAAAGGGGAAACCATGAGCACCATCAGGGAGTTGCTGGTCGAACTCACGGGCACGGCCGAGTACGCCGACCAGGTCGGCGACGACGTGGACCTGGCCGCCAGCGGCATCGATTCGGGGGATCTGGTGCGCCTCGTGCTGCTGGTGGAACAGCGCCTCGGCGTGGAGATCACCGCCGAGGACATGGAGGGGCTGCGCACGATCGCCGACTACGAGCGCTTCGTGGCCGGGCACTCGGCCGCCGGTGCGAGCGGCGTCGTCGGTGCGAGCGGCGGTGCGTGATGTGGCTGACGCAACTGCTGGAGCGCAACCGCCAGTGCCGGCCCGGCCGTACCGCCCTCGTGGACGAGGAACGCAGCGTCACCTGGGCCGAGTTCCACGACCGCACGCTCGAACTGGCGCGCGGACTGGCCGAGCTGGGCATCGAGCGGGGTGACCGGGTCGCCGTGCTGTCCAAGGACCGGATCGAGGTCCTGGAGAGCTACTTCGCGCTCGCCCGGCTCGGTGCGCTGTTCGTACCGCTGAACCACAGTCTGGCCGAACCCGAGGTCGCCGGGATCATCGAGCGCGTCGGTGCGGTGGCCGTCATCGGCGAGTCGGAGCTGCTGGACCGGCACCCCGAGCTGCCGGCGTCGGTGCGTATCAGGCTCGCCCTCGACAAGCCCGCCTTCGAGGCGCTGGGCACCCTCGCCGCCGAGCGGGACCTGCCGGAGGTCGCCGACACCGACCCGATCGCCGTGCTGCACACCTCGGCGACCACCGGTCAGGCCAAGGGGGTCACCGTCGACAGCGGGTCGTTCCGGGCCATCGCGCTGGGCTGGCTGGTGATGGCCCGGCCCACCGACGACATCGTCATGGTCAGCTGCTGCCCGCTGTACCACGGCAGCATGGTCGTGTCCCTGACCTATCTGGCGGCCGGCGCCACCGTCGTCCTGATGCCCGGCTTCACGCCGCAGCGGGCGCTGACCGCGGTGGAGCGGCATCGCGCCACCCACATGTGGCTGGTGCCGCAGATGCTGCGCTTCATGCTCCAGGCCAAGGCGTCCCACCGCACCGACCTGTCCTGTCTGCGGGAGATCCTGTACGGCGCCGCTCCCATGCCGCTCGACGTCTACGCCGACGCGGTCGAACGACTCGGCTGCGGCTTCCGGCAGGTGTACGGGATGACCGAGGTGGGCGGCCCGTTCGTCACCCTCGGCCCCGACGAGCACCCCGCCCCGGGAGACGTCACCGCCCGCATCCCGTGCGGGCGGGTCGTGCCCGGCATGTCCGCCCGCGCGGTGGACGGGGGCGGCCGGGAACTGCCGCCCGGCGAGATCGGCGAGATCGTGGTGCGCGGGCCGGGCGTCATGCGGGGCTACTGGAACGACCCGCAGGCCACCCGGGAGATCACCCTCGACGGCTGGATCAGGACGGGCGACCTCGGCTTCCTGGACGACGAGGGCCGCATCAGCCTGGTGGACCGCACGAAGGACGTCATCATCCGCGCCGGCCAGAACGTCTACCCGTCGGAGATCGAGCGCGCCCTACTGACCCACCCGGCCGTACGGGACGCGGCGGTCGTCGGCATGCCCGACGAGGACTACGGCGAGGTACCGCTGGCGTACGTCGTCCCGGAACCGGGAGCGGACCCGGGCGCGGCGGCGCTCCTCGGGCATGTCAAGGGACTGCTCGCGCCGTACAAGTGGCCGCGGCGCGTGGAGTTCATCGAGCAGGTGCCGCGCAACCCCGCCGGGAAGATCGTCAAGAAGCTGCTGCGGGCGTGAGCGGGTGCCAAGTGGTACGGCGGGGACCGGGCGCCCCGCGTCGGCCGGGCCGGCCGTGACACGGGCCTCGCGGCCGGCCGGGGCCGATCGCGAGCCCGCCGACGTGGTCGGTGAGGTGTCCGCACTGCGCCCGCTGCTGGCCGCCGCCGGGCTCGGTCTGGGCATCGCGACCGTCCGGGAGCCGGGTCCGCGGCCGGCGGGGCCCGCCGAGGAGGCCGCGGCCGCCTCGATGCCGGCTCGGCGCCGGCTGGAGTTCCTGGCCGGCAGACGCGCCGCCCGCCGGGCGCTGCGCGCGGTGGGCCTGGACTGCGGTGAGATCCCCCGGTCGGGGCGGCTGCCGGTGTTCCCGCCGGGCCGGGCGGCGTCGATCTCGCACAGCGCCGGCATCGCCGTCGCCGTGGCCCGAGCGGCAGGCCCAGGTCTGCCGCTCGGCTGCGACCTGGAGCTGCGGCCCCTGCCCCGCGCGGCGGCCCGCCTGGTGCTGCGGGAGGACGAGGAGGGGCTACTGGTCGACCGAGACGAACCGTTCCACGCCGGTTCCCGGCCGACGGGCGCCGGCTGGACGGTGACGGAGCTGTTCTCCGCCAAGGAGGCGGCGTGGAAGGCTCTGGCCGGCACCGGCCTCGGTCCCCCGTGCCTCGGAGAGGCCGGGGAGGAGCCCCAGGGCCTGCGTCGTGCCCGGCCCACAGGAAGCCTGCGCGACCTGCGGGTGGGCCCGACGGAGGACGGGCTGTGTGTCGTCCGGCTGCGTGCGGACCCGGCACGCGCCGTGCGGGTACGGGTCGTGCGCGTCGGGACCGGCGTGTTCGGCTACGTCCTCGGCCCGTCCCCCGGCCTCGGCCCGTCCGCCGCCCTCATCTGAGCAGAACCTCGCCGGCCCCGGCGCGATGCGTCGGGACCGGCGAGGCAGTCGTGCCGGGTCGGCTCAGCGTTCGGGCGTGCCGCCGCCGTCCCGGTAGGAACGCCGTACCGCGTCGGCGGCCTTGTCGGTGTGGGCGTCGTACTTGTTGCCCGTCTGCTGGTCGACCGCCCGCTCGGCGCCCGCGACGCCCTTGTCCGCCTGATCGGGGTGGCCCTTGGCCATCTGCTTGGCCTTGTTCATCATGTCGCCCAGCTTGCCCATGGGGTTCCTCCCGGTGGTGCGCGTTCCTCGTACCCCACCGCAGGTACCCCTCGGTGCCTGGGCGAATCCCCCCTTCCGGTTCACCTCCGTCACGCTCCTCACCCGCGGTCACCGACCCGTGCGGCCATGTTCCCGGCCGGGTGCCGGTTGTCGTGGATGAGCTGGTGGGCGAGGCCGATCTCGTCGAAGTCGAAGACGCGGGACAGGCACGGGTCGACGATGCCCTGGTCGATCAGCCGGGTGACCTCCCGTGCCTCGCGGGCGGTGGCGACGTGCGAGCCCTGCAGGCGCTTCTGCCGCATCCACAGGAAGCGCAGGTCGACGTCGCCGTTGTAACCGGTGGTGCCGCCGCACAGGACGACCATGCCGCCGTTGTCGCACACGTACAGGGACGTGGGGACGGTGTCGGCGCCGGAGTGTTCCAGCACGACGCGCGGGCCGCGGCGCTCGCCGATGACCTCCCAGAAGGCCCGGCCGAAGGCGCGGGCGCCCGACAGCCAGCGGCCCATCGCCTCCTCGTCGGAGGTGTCCGGCAGCCGCCCCCAGTGATCGAACTCCCGCCGGTCGATCCAGCCCTCGGCGCCCAGCTTGAGGCAGAACTCGCCGCGTTCCTCGCTGGAGACGACCGCGACGGGGATGGCGCCGACGTGCCGGACCAGCTGGATGGCGATGCAGCCGAGGCCGCCGGCCCCGCCCCAGATCAGCACGGGGTCACCCGGGCGCACCGTGTGCGGCGGCCAGCCGAAGAGCTGGCGGTAGGCGGTAGCGGCGGTCGCCATGTAGCAGGCGGCCTGCGCCCAGGACAGCCGGGCGGGCTTGGGGTGGAGCATGTAGTCGTCGACGACCGCGAACTGGGCGAAGGAGCCGTAGTTCTCCTCGTAGCCCCACACCCGCTGGCTGGCCGACCAGGTGGGGTCGCCGCCGAGGCGGATGTCGTCGGCCTTCTCGTCCCAGCGGTTGGCGAGGACGACGACCTCGTCGCCGAGCTTCACCCCGCGCACGTCCTCGCCGACCGCCCAGACGATCCCGGACAGGTCGGAGCCGCCGATGTGGAAGTCCTCGGTGGCGCCCGCCCTCTGCCGGGCGGCGATCACGTCGAGCGGTGAACCGAGCGCCGCCCAGACGTTGTTGTAGTTGATGCCGGCGGCCATCACCTTCACCAGGACCTGTCCACGGCCCACGGGCGGGACGTCGACCACCTCGGTCCGGAAGGCGTCGACGGGCTGTCCGTAGCGCTCACGGCGGATGAGCGAGGCGTACATCTGCTTCGGTGCGGTGCCGATCTCGGGCGCGTCGCCGAGTTCGTAGAGGTCCTGGGTCGGTCCCACGCTGACTCTCCTCAAGGCGTGTTCGACGTGTTCAGGGGGCAGGGGGCGCGGCGGCTCGGTCACCGAGGTCCCGCAGGGCCTTGGCGACCGCCTCGCCGATGCGGGCGATCGGTTCGGGTTCGGTCATCTCGTAGTGGCCGCAGGGCACTTGGTGGTCGTGGAGGGTGCCGTCGACGTGGGGGCGCCAGCTGTCGGCCTTGCCGGGCAGCACCGCCAGGTCCGCCGGGAAGTCGGTGGGCCGTTCCTCGGCCGCGCTGAAGAACAGCACGTCGCCCCGGTAGACCCCGGGGGCGAACTGGGGCGCGATGCGCAGGTTGTTGCGCATGACGGTGGCGATGGCGGCGGCCTCGGCGCGGGTGACGGGGGTGCTCGTCGGGTCGGCGGTGACCCGGGCGTCGATCCGCCGCAGGACGGTGTCCACGTCCACGGTCCCGGTGTCGACGGGGAGACCGGCCACCCGCGACAGCAGGGCCGCCACCTGCCGTTCGACGGCGTCGGGGTCGTGGGCGGTGCCGTGCGGCTGGGGGGCGTCGAGCATGGCGAGGAGTTCGACGGACTCACCGGCGCTCTGGAGCGCGCAGGCCAGGGCGTGGGCGACGAATCCGCCGTAGGACCAGCCCAGCAGCCGGTACGGTCCGTGCGGCTGCACCCGGCGCATCAGGTCGAGGTAGTGGGCGACCATGGCGGCGGCGTCCGGCGCGGGTGGCCGGGTGCCGTCGAGGCCGGCCGCCTGGATGCCGTAGACCGGCTGGTCGCCGCCGAGGTGGGGCAGCAGTCCGGTGTAGCGCCAGGAGACGCCGGCGCCGGGGTGGACGCAGAACAGGGGCGGGGCGGTGCCCTCGGGGCGCAGCGGCAGCAGCGGGGCGAGAGCGGTGGGGGCGGATCCCGGCGTCTCCCCGTCGGGCCCGTCGGTGGGCTCGTCGGCGGCGGCCAGGACCCCGGCGACCGTGGGCGCGGCCAGCAGGGTCGCCGCCGGGACATCGAGGGTGCCGGTCTGCCGCAGCCGTCCCGCCAGCAGCACGGCGCGCATCGAGTCGCCGCCGAGGTCGAAG
>MUMD01000283.1 GCA_002155895.1 Streptomyces rochei | reverse complement strand
CTGTGCTCCGTCACCGCCGCCACGCCTCGTCCACCCGTTCGTCGGCGGCGGTGACGGAGCACAGCAGCAGGGCGGTCAGGCTCTCCACCAGCGAGTCGAGAAGTTCCTCGGGCGTGCAGTCGAGGGGGAACGCCCGCCACCGCTTCAACGCGTCCCCCGCGAGCACGGCGCCCGCCTGCAGCCTGCCCCGCACCCGCGCGTGCTCGCCGTCGTAGGCGCCCTCGACGGCGGCGGTGAGCCGCAGCGCGGCGGCGTACTGCGCGGCGGTGGCGCCGGCCAGTTCGGGCATCCGGGACTTGAGGGAGTCCAGGATGCCGTGCGCCGTACGGGCCATGGCGTCGTGCCGGGCCCCGAGGTCCTGCGCCCGGTGCGCGAGCCAGGTCCGCAGCGGCGCCACGGCGCTGGCCGGCAGCAGCCCGCCGCCCCAGGCGGACTCGGGCAGTTCGGGGACGGTGAACCGGGGGACGTCGCCGAGTCCGGCCTTGGTGAGCAGCGCCCCGTACTGCCGCGACACCTCGGCCACCACCTGGTGGGGCACCCGGTCGAGCACCGTGACGAGGGTGGCGTCGTACTCCTTGGCGGTCCGCAGCAGATGCCACGGCACGGCGTCGGCGTACCGGGCGGCCGTGGTGACCATCACCCAGATGTCGGCGGCGCAGAGCAACTCGGCCGCCAGGACGCGGTTGTCGGCGACGAGGGAGTCGATGTCGGGCGCGTCCAGCAGGGCGATGCCGGGCGGCAGACTGTCGGCGGTCTCCACGCGCAGGACGCGCGACGGGTTCTCGCCCGGCAGGAGCAGATCGTCGTCGGGGTCCTGGTGCGGCACCCACACCCGCGTGAGGTCGGGCAGCACCCGCATGCCGCTGAACCAGTGGTGGTCCTCCGGATGGCAGACCAGCACCGGTGTGCGGGTGGTGGGCCGCAGTACGCCCGCCTCGCTGACCCGGCGGCCCACCAGGGAGTTCACCAGCGTGGACTTCCCGGCGCCGGTGGAGCCGCCGACGACCGCCAGCAGGGGGGCTTCCGGCTCTTTCAGCCGGGGCACCAGATAGTCGTCCAGCTGGGCGAGCAGTTCGTCGCGGTTGGCACGCGCGCGTGGAGCCCCCGCCAGGGGCAGCGGGAAGCGTGCGGCCGCGACACGGTCGCGCAGGGCGGAGAGTGCGTCGAGCAGCTGAGGCCGTACGTCCAAGGTCACCACATGTGAAGAATGCCCAATTTTAGGGGAATTCTGAAGCATATGAGCATGATGAGCATGTCTGCGCGCCGACCGGACACTCCGGACGGAAGGGATTACCGGGGCGCGAGCACAGCCCAGGCATAACGAGTGCACAACACCCGATGCGCGAGACGCCAAAAGCGATGCACGATTCGTACCTGCCTGCGATTATCGGGAGCGCTTCACCGAACCTCCACATCGAGCCACGGAGGAGAAGCATCAGGGACATGGAGCCGGGAGCCCTATCCTTGTCCCCGGCAGCGTCACGGATCGGCCCGCACCCGGGCAGCACGACCGAGGCCACCACACCAGGCCCCCGTAGCTCAGTGGATAGAGCAGGCGCCTTCTAAGCGCTTGGCCGCAGGTTCGAGTCCTGCCGGGGGCGCCACTGCCCGTTTGGCGGAGGGATCGGACGACGTGCGACTGCGCTGCGCGGTGCTCGACGACTTCCAGCAGGTGGCGACCGAGATCGCCGACTGGTCCCCGGTCGCCGACGCCGTGGACGTCGTGTCCTTCCGCACGCACTTCACCGACGAGGACGCCCTCGCGTCGGCACTCGCCGACGTCGACATCGTGGTCACGCTGCGCGAACGCGTCGCCTTCCCGGCGTCCCTGATCGCCCGGCTGCCCCGGCTGAAACTGATCGTCGCCTCCGGCATGCGCAACAGCGTGATCGACTACGCCGCCGCCGAGGCGCACGGCGTGACCGTGTGCGGTACGGCGTCCTCCTCCACCCCGCCCGTCGAACTGACCTGGGCCCTGCTGCTGGGCCTGGCCCGGGGCCTCGTCCAGGAGAGCAACGCGCTGCGCGAGGGCGGCCCCTGGCAGCAGACGGTCGGCGCCGACCTGCACGGGCGCCGGCTCGGCCTGCTGGGCCTGGGCAAGATCGGCGGCCGGGTGGCGCGGGTCGGCCTCGCCTTCGGCATGCGGGTGAGCGCGTGGAGCCAGAACCTCACCCGGGAGCGCGCCGACGAGGTGGGCGTCGAACTCGCCCCTCCAAGGAGGAACTGCTCGCGAACGCCGACTTCGTCTCCGTCCACCTGGCGCTCGGCGACCGCACCCGCGGCCTGCTCGGCCCGGCCGAGCTGGCCCTGCTGAAGCCCACCGCCTACCTGATCAACACCTCACGGGCGGCGATCGTCGACCAGGAGGCGCTGCTCGCCGCCCTGCGCGAGGGCCGGATCGCCGGGGCGGGCGTGGACGTCTTCGACACCGAGCCGCTGCCCGCCGGGCACCCGATGCGCACCGCCCCGCGCCTGCTGGCGACGCCGCACCTCGGCTACGTCTCGCGCGCCAACTACGCCACGTACTACGGCCAGGCGGTGGAGGCGATCCGGGCCTACCTCGCGGGCTCTCCCGTACGCCGTCTGCCCGCGCCCCCGGCCTAGCCCGCTCCCCCGGTCGAGCCCGCGCCGCCGGTCCAGCC
>MUMD01000282.1 GCA_002155895.1 Streptomyces rochei | reverse complement strand
AGTACGCGCCGCGCCCTCGCCGCGGCCGTCGTACGCCGGGCGCTGGAGCGGCTGCCGCTGCGGGTGCGGTTCGCCGGCGGGGACGCCGTCGGCCTGGGCGGACCGCTGGTGGAGGTCCACGACCCCGACGCCTTCCACGGACGGATCGGCGCCCGGGGACTCATCGGCTTCGGCGAGTCCTACATGGCCGGCGAGTGGGACGCTCCGGACCCGGTCGGCGCCCTCACCGTACTCGCGGCCCACGCCCCCGACCTCGTGCCCTCGCCCCTCCAGTGGCTGCGCCGCCTGTGGCACGAGCGCCGGCCCGCCGCCCGGCGCAACACCCCCGAGGGCGCCCGCGCCAACATCAGTGACCACTACGACCTGTCCAACGACCTGTTCGCCCTCTTCCTCGACGACACCCTCAGCTACTCCTCCGCCGTCTTCCTCGGCTTCCCGGCCCGCCGCGAATCGCTCGCCGCCGCCCAGCGCCGCAAGATCGACCGGCTGCTGGACCTCGCCGAGGTCGGTGAGGGCACCCGGCTCCTGGAGATCGGCACCGGCTGGGGCGAGCTGGCCCTGCGGGCCGCCGCACGGGGCGCGCACGTCACCACGCTCACCCTCTCCCGTGAACAGCGCGACCGTGCCGTGGAGCGCACCCACGAGGCCGGGCTCGCCGATCGAGTCCAGGTCGAACTGCGCGACTACCGCGAGGTCTCCGGCACCTACGACGCCGTCGTCAGCGTCGAGATGATCGAGGCCGTGGGTGCCGAGTTCTGGCCGGTCTACTTCCGCACCCTCGACGCCTGCCTCGTCCCCGGCGGCCGGGCCGCCCTTCAGGCCATCACCATGCCGCACGATCGGATGCTGGCCGCCCGCGACACCCACACCTGGATCACCAAGTACGTCTTCCCCGGCGGTCTGATCCCCTCCACCGACGCCGTCGAGGAGACCGTCCGCGACCACACCCGGCTTCGCGTCGCCCGCCGGGACGCCTTCGGCCCGCACTACGCCGAGACGTTGCGCCTGTGGCGGGAGACCTTCACCGAGCGCGCCGCCGAGGTCGACGCCCTCGGCTTCGACGAGACCTTCCGCCGTCTGTGGACCTTCTACCTCGCCTACTCGGAGGCCGGGTTCCGCGCCGGCTACCTCGACGTCCAGCAGTACCTGCTCACCAAGGAGGGCCCGGCCCGATGACCACCGCCCGCACCACCCGGCCCGGCGCCGCCCACCGGCTCGCCGCGCTCGTCGAGGACGCGCTCGGCGGCCCCCTGCCGCTCCGGCTGCGCGCCTGGGACGGCTCCGAGACGGGCCCCGCCGACGGCCCGATGGTCGTCGTACGCTCCCGACGGGCCCTGCGCCGCTTGCTGTGGCGGCCCGGCGAACTCGGTCTCGCGCAGGCCTATGTCACCGGCGAACTCGATGTGGAGGGCGACCTCGCCGACGGCCTGCGCCGGATGTGGGCGGCGGCCCGCGAGCGCCGGCTGCACCCGCCCCGCGCGGGCCTCGGCGACCGGGCCCGCGCCGTCGGCACCGCGGTGCGCCTCGGCGCCGTCGGCCCCTGCCCGGCCGCCCCCGCCTCCCAGGCGCGCCTGCGCGGCGGACTGCACAGCAAGTCCCGCGACCGCGCCGCCATCAGCCACCATTACGACCTCTCCAACGACTTCTACCGCCTCCTCCTCGACGAGACCATGGCCTACTCGTGCGGCGTGTGGACCGGCGAGGGCGCCGGCGCGAGCGCCGTCGGCGCCCAGCGTGCCAAACTGGAGCTGATCTGCCGCAAGCTGAACCTCACCTCCGGCGCCCGCCTCCTCGACATCGGCTGCGGCTGGGGCTCGCTCACCCTGTACGCCGCCGAACGGCACAAGGCGCAGGTCACCGCGGTCACCCTGGCCCGGGAACAGGCAGCGTACGTGCGCGGGCAGGTGCGCGAGCGCGGACTGGAGCACCGGGTGGAGGTGATCTGCCAGGACTACCGCGACATCACCGGCGGGGACTACGACGCCGTGTCCACGGTCGAGATGGGCGAGCACGTCGGCGACACCGAGTACCCGGCGTTCGCCGCCGCCCTGCACCGCCTGGTACGGCCGCGGGGCCGGGTCCTGGTGCAGCAGATGTCCCGGGGCCGCAACGCGCCCGGCGGCGGTGCCTTCATCGAGGGGTACATCGCGCCCGACATGCACATGCGGCCGCTCGGTGAGACCGTCCAGCTTCTGGAGGACGCCGGCCTGGAGGTCCGCCACGTCGAGTCCTTGCGCGAGCACTACGTCCGCACGGTCACCGCCTGGGAACGCACCCTGGAGGAACGCTGGGACGACTTCACCGCACTGGTCGGCGAGGAGACCGCGCGGGTGTGGCGGCTGTACCTGGTCGGTGGTGCGCTCGCCTTCGAGCAGCGGCGCATGGGCGTCGACCAGATCCTCGGCGTCCGGCCCACCGGGGAAGGAGTCAGCGGCATGCCCGCGACGCCCAGGGAGTGGTACGAGCAGCTGGACCGGCCGTGAGCGGCTTCCCGTGGGGCGCGTTCGCGGCGGGTCTCGGCTGGGCGGCGGGGGCCGCGTCCGTCGTCATGCTGGTCACCTTCGCGGTCGCCGTGCGCAAGGGTGTGCACCGGGTCGTGGACACGGCGTGGGGCCTCGGGTTCGCCGCGGTCGCCGCCGTGACCTGGGCGGCGACGGAGGCGGCCGGGGAAGGCGACCCCGGGCGCCGGGCCTTGGTGGTCGTCCTGACCGTCGTCTGGGGCCTGCGCCTCGCCGCGCACATCGCCCGGCGCGGCCGCGGCCACGGCGAGGACCCGCGCTACGACGCCCTGCTCGCCAAGGCCCCCGGCAACCGGGACCTCTACGCCCTGCGCGTGGTCTACCTGCTGCAGGGCGCCCTGGTGTGGCTGGTGTCGCTGCCCGTGCAGGCCTCCTCGTACGGCTCCGGTCCGATGTCGGCCCTGGCCTGGACAGGGGCGGCCGTGTGGGCCGTGGGGCTCGGCTTCGAGGCCGTCGGCGACGCCCAGCTGGCCCGGTTCAGGGCGGACCCGGCGAACCAGGGCCGCATCATGGACCGCGGGCTGTGGAGTTGGACCCGGCACCCCAACTACTTCGGCGACTTCCTCGTCTGGTGGGGCCTGTTCCTGATCGCCTGCGACGCCGGCCTACCGGCCGCCGCTGTGTCGGTTCTCTCCCCGCTGGTCATGTCCTACCTGCTGATCGGTGGCAGCGGGAAGCGGCTGCTGGAACGGCACCTGGCCGACCGCCCCGGGTGGGCCGCGTACACGGCATGCACCAGCGGCTTCTTCCCGCGCCCGCCACGCCCCGCGCCCGGGAACGGAGCGGACCGTCCGTTCCCGCTGTCCCTCACCGCCGGCGGGAAACCCCACGCGGTCCTGCGCCGGGCCGTCGTAGTCGGCCACCGGCTCGGAGCACGCGAAGCCCAGAGCCGTGTGGAAGGCGAAGGAGCGCGTGTGGTGCGGCGAGGTGACAGCCTTGACGACCGTGCGGCCGGCTCGGCGCGCCTCGGAGAGAAACCGCTCGCACAGCGACCGGGCCAGCGCGGCCCAGCGCATTTCCGCGGCGACCCCGGTGAAGGTGTCGACCACCGCGACGATCGCGCCCAAGTACTCCGGACGTGCGCTGCGGGTCGTGACGCTGCACGACTTCGGGAGGCCATGGCCGAAGCCTCGCATCCGCGCCCACCCGGCGGCACCCAGGGGCAGGCGCGGGACGACGCGGGGCCCACCGGACTCAGGCCGGCATGTTCATCAGCGCGATCGGTGCGGAGGTCGGCTGCTCGGACCCGCCCGCCGGCTCCACCGTGATCCCGACACCCGCCGCGCCGTCCACCGCGCCCTCCATCAGCACCGCCTGACTGGTGCGGCCGGGTTCCATCAGACCCGCCGACCGCATCGTGCCGTGGTCGTCGAACCAGAGCTGGTACACCTTGCCCTGCGGCGGCTCAGGCATGCCCGAGGCCAGGAACACGGCCCGGTCCTCGCGCTCGGACACGATCAGCGTCCCGGTCGCCCCGTCGGCCAGGCGCGCGGTGCGGGACTCGGCGTCGGGCGCGGCCAGCACACCGGCCAGGGTTCCGGCCCGCTGTTCCGCCCGCGCCGCCCGCTCCCCGGCGTCCTCGGCCCGCTGGTACTGCCACACGGTGGTGCCGCCGAGCCCGGCCGCCGCCGCCACGCACGCGGCCAGCGTCCACCGGGCCAGGCCCCGTCCCCGGGGGACGACACGCCGCGCCCGCTCCGCCGTCCCGCCGCCCGGCGACACCTGGCGCACGGTGGTGATGCGCTGCAGCACCCGGTCCTTGAGCGCGGGGCCGGGGATGACGGCGGTGGCCAGGCCCAGCCGGGCCGCCGCCGCGGCCAGCTCCAGGCTCTCCTGCTCGCAGGGGCCGCAGTGCGGCAGATGCCGTTCGAACGCGATCCGCTCGTCGTCGGGGAGCGCGTGCAGGGCGTAGGCGCCCGTCAGGCTGTGCAGGTCCTCGGTGCGCATCATGCGCTCACCCCCAGGCAGTCACGGAGCCGGATGAGACCGTCGCGCAGCCGCGTCTTCACCGTGCCGAGCGGCAGCGCGAGTGCCTCGGCGACCTGCCGGTAGGTCAGGCCGCGGTAGTAGGCGAGGGTGACGGACTGACGCTGTATCTCGGTGAGGGTGCGCAGACAGCGCCGTACCTGCTCCCGCTCCAGCCGCGTCTCCACCTGTTCGGTCACCTCGTCGTACTCGGGCGTACGGTCGAGCAGTGCGGCCTTGTGGTCGCGGGCCACGGCGGCCTCCACCGACCGCACCCGGTCCACGGCCCGCCGGTGGGCGAGGGTCAGGATCCAGTTGATCACCGTGCCGCGCTCGGGCCGGTAGCGGGGTGCCGTGCGCCACACCTCCACCAGCACCTCCTGCGCGACCTCCTCCGACTGCGCCTGGTCGCGCAGCACCGCCCGGACGACCCCGAGCACGGGCCCCGCCACCGCGTCGTAGACCGCGGCGAAGGAGTCCTGATCGCCCAGGGCCACCTCACGGATGAGCTGTTGCAGATCAGGCTGGGTCGATGGATTTCTGCCGATGTGTACGGCTTCCTTCACGACGGTGTCTCCAAAAGAGTGCGACGGGCGGGGGTGCCCCCGGGTAATCCGAGGCCGCAGGGACGGCGGATTGGTCGCGAGCCTCCCACGGTGTCCGGCGGGGCGGCACCGGCCCGGCGCGCGTCACCTGCCGTTTGTGCGCCGAACCCGTGGGCACCCCGAGCGCGGCGCCCGGCGGGTGACCCCGCAGGCGCCGCACGGGTAGAGTCGCGGAGGTTCGCGTTCGGCGAGCCGATGGACCGGGACGACGGGGAGGTGAGGTCGATGACCGCGCTCGAAGCCGCGCTTCACGGCGCCCGGGTCTCCCTCACACCCCGGGCCACGACCTGACCCAGCCGAACGCAACCCGGAAACGGATTCGTATCCCGCCATGTCGCACACCTGGAACACCCGTGCCGAAACCGCCGCCGACATCCCCGCCGTCCG
This sequence comes from Streptomyces rochei, assembly GCA_002155895.1. Lineage (GTDB taxonomy): Bacteria > Actinomycetota > Actinomycetes > Streptomycetales > Streptomycetaceae > Streptomyces > Streptomyces rochei. Next base: position 479 of record MUMD01000282.1, on the reverse strand, counting down.
TGATATCGTCCGTGCCGCCTTCCCCACGCCGGAAGAGGCCCTGCTCGTCGACGCGCTGCGCGCCGACCCCGAGGCATGGATCGACGGCCTGTCCCTCGTCGCGGTGGACGACGACGACCGCCCCGTGGGCCACGCCCTGCTGACCCGCTGCCACATCGGGGACAGCCCGGCGCTCTGCCTGGCCCCCGTCGCCGTACGCCCCGACCGTCAGGGCACGGGCGCCGGCTCGGCCGCCGTCCGCACGGCCCTCGCCGCCGCCGGGCGCCTGGGCGAGCGCCACGTCGTCGTGCTCGGCCACCCCGAGTACTACCCCCGGTTCGGCTTCGGCCGGGCCTCCGCCCACGGCATCGGTCTGACCATCGACGTCCCGGACGAGGCCCTCATGGCCCTCACCCTGGACGCCGCCCACCCGCTGCCCGCCGGCACCGTCCGCTACGCGGCCCCGTTCGGCATCTGAGACACCGGACCGACCGCGGTCG
>MUMD01000281.1 GCA_002155895.1 Streptomyces rochei | reverse complement strand
GTCGCCGAGCAGTTCCCGCAGCACGCGGGGCAGCTGCGCCTCGCGATGATCGAGGTGGACGGCGGACACCTCTTCGTCGTCCGCGCGGGTCTGGAGACGTATCTCGGCGTCCTCGCCCGCGAGGGCCTCGACCAGGGCCTGCTCGGCCATCAGATGCGCGACCTGGCCCGCAGGATGGGTGAACTCCTCGGCACCACTCCGCGCCAGGAGGAGCACTCTGGATGAGTGCTCCCCGCCGACCGACCGATCCGTCCGGCCTCGAGCGCTACTACGTCCTCACCGGCGGGCGCAGCGGGCCGGGCGGTTCGGCGTCGACCCTCGACGTGGCGACCCTCGTCGTCTCCCGGGCCGCCCCGTCACCGGGCATGCAGCACGAGCACCAGGAGATTCTCCGGCGCTGCCGCGAACCGCTGTCGGTGGCCGAACTCGGCGCCCATCTGCAACTGCCGTTCAACATTCTCGCGGTGCTGCTGTCCGACCTGCTCCGGGCGGGCAGCGTCGAAGCCCGTGATCCCATCCCGGCGCACGACGCCGGCCGCGGGCCCGACCTCGCGCTCCTTGAGGAGGTACTCAGTGGACTTGAAAGGCTTTGACCGACCGGGGTCACCGACGTCGGGGGAGACCCGCTCGGTGAAGGTGATGATCGCCGGCGGCTTCGGTACGGGCAAGACCACCATGGTCCGCTCCGTCAGCGACATCAAACCGCTGACCACCGAGGAGACCCTCACCCAGGCCAGCGCCGACGTCGACCACCTCGTCGGCGTGGCCGACAAGACGCAGACCACCGTCAGCCTCGACTTCGGCAAGATCAGCCTCAACGACACGCTGATGCTCTACCTGTTCGGCACCCCGGGCCAGGAGCGGTTCTGGTTCCTGTGGAACGGCCTGTTCAAGGGGGCGCTCGGCGCGGTGGTCCTGGTGGACACCCGGCGGCTGGCCTCCAGCTTCCGGGCGATCGAGGAGATGGAGCGGCAGAAGGTCCCCTTCGTCATCGCGCTCAACGTCTTCCCCGACTCCCGCGACTACCCGGTCGAGGAGATCCGCGACGCCCTCGACATCCCCCCGCGCACCCCGGTCGTCACCTTCGACGCCCGGGACCGCGCGGCCAGCCGCGACGTCCTGGTCACGCTGATCCGGCACCTGAAGGACCGGTCGACCGCAGCCCTGGAGCCCCGATGACCGACGACCAGACCCCGTCCGGTGCCGTGGGCGGCGGCTGCCCCGTCGCCCACGGCGCGGACGTCACCCGGCTCTACGGTCCCGAGGCGGCCACCGACCCCCACGACATCTACGCCCGGCTGCGCAAGGAGCACGGCTCCGTCGCGCCGGTGCTGCTGGAGGGGGACGTACCCGCCTGGCTGGTGCTCGGCTACCGGGAGAACCGGCGGGTGCTGGACAACCCCCTCCAGTTCAGCCGGGATTCACGGATCTGGCGGGACTTCCGGGACGGCCGTGTGGAGGAGACGTCCCCGCTGATACAGATGGTGGGCTGGCGGCCCGACTGCGTCTCCCAGGACGGCGAACCGCACCGCAGGCTGCGCGCGGCCGTCACCGACAACCTCCACGCCGTCGCCGGCCGGGGCATCCGCCGTCACGCCACGCACTTCGCCAACAAGCAGATCGACGCGTTCGCCGACGCGGGCCGCGCCGATCTGGTGGCCGACTTCGCCGAGTACCTGCCGATGCTGGTCCTCACCCGCGTCTTCGGGCTCGCCGAACGGGAGGGGCGCAGCCTCGCCGAGTCCAGCAATCAGGTGATCAAGGGCGGCGCGGACGCCCTCACGCACAACGAGCGCATCATGGGCATCCTCGGCGAACTCGCCGCGCGCAAGCGCGCCGAGCCCGGAGCCGACTTCACCTCCGGCCTCATCGAGCACCACGCCGGTCTGGACGAGGACGAGATCGTCAACCATCTGCGTCTGGTGCTGATCACCGCCCACACCACCACCAGCAACCTGCTGGCGCGGGCGCTTCAGCTGGTGCTCAGCGAGACCGCCTGGCTGTCCGGCCTGGTGAGCGGGCAGCTGAACATGTCCTCGGTCGTGGAGGAGGTGATGTGGAACTCCCCGCCCCTCGCCGTGCTCCCCGGCCGGTTCGCCACCGCCGACCTGGAGCTGGGCGGCTGTCCGGTCAAGGAGGGGGACCTGCTGGTCCTGGGGCTCGCGGCCGGCAACCACGACCCGGAGATCCGTCCCGACACGGGCGTCTCGGTCGAGGGCAACGCCTCGCACCTGGCCTTCAGCGCGGGGCCCCACGAGTGCCCGGGGCAGAGCATCGGCCAGTCCATCATCGAGACGGCCGTCGACGTGCTGCTGCACCGGCTGCCCGGGCTGCGTCTGGCGGTGCCGCCGGCCGAGCTGACCTCCACGGCCTCCACCTGGGAGTCCCGGCTGGACAGTCTGCCGGTGGAGTTCGCCGTCTGACCCCGGCGCCGTCTGGCCAGGCGCCGTCTGGCCCAGGCGCCGTCTGGCCCTCGCGCCGGCCGGGCCGACGCCGCCCGGCCGGAGGGGTCCGGCCGGGCGGCGCCCGCCTCACACCGTCAGCAGGTCGTCCACCGAGCCCCGCCCGGCCAGCTCCGCCGTGGCCACCGGCCCCTCCTTGGCCGCCGTGTAGCGGCCGGAGGTCAGCGCCCACTCGTAGTTGCCGTTGATCCAGTGCTGGATGGCCTCCACGCCCATTCCCACCCGGTCCCGCTCCCGCGCGTCGAGACCCAGTTCGTCGCACATCTCGGGCACGCGGGCCTCCAGCGTCACGTACTCGTCGAGACAGGCGGTCGTCATCCGGTACGCCTCCTCGGCGGCCTCTTGCCACGAGCAGCCCCGCTCCCGGTGCAGGACGGCGATCAGGTTGTGGCCGTCCCCGCGACGGCGCTCGCGCTCGAAGGAGTGGATGTCGTTCATGAAGCCGATGGTGTCCGCGGCCAGGTCCCGCAGCCGTTCCATCAGCGGATGCGCCATCGCCGACGGCGGCACCTCGAAGCCGCGGCTGCGCTCGCCCGCGTCGATGCTGTGGTGGATGCCGACCGTGCGGCGCCGGAAGGCGGTGTAGTCGGCGAGGCCGAGCGTGCCGGCCCGGCCGTCGGCCGCCAGGTCGACCTCCTCGCAGTGCGCCACCAGGAAGCGGCCCCAGGAGGCGGCGAACCGCGACCTCCACGTCAGGGACATGCCATCCGAGAGGTGGGCCCAGACCTCCGCCCAGGCCAGGGTGATGGGGCACTCCACCCGCGGCGCGGTACCCGCCGGGCGCAGCGGGGTGGCGATCAGTTCCCGCGCCACCTCCGCTATGCGCTCCGCCCGGTCCGGACGGGCCGCGTCGAACTGGTCGTCGAAGAGGAAGGCCAGGGAGAACCAGTTCATCAGGACGACCATGTCCTGCGCCGAGGCGTACGGGTAGGTGCGGGCGGCGGCGCCGGCGAGGTCCCAGGACTCGTACTCGTCGAACCCGGCCCGGCTGCGCACCAGACCCCGCTCGCGCACCCAGCGCAGATGGAGGTCGCGGGCGGTGGCCAGATGGGGGCTGACCGGAGTGTCGAAGGGGAGGTCGAACCGGACGTCCTGAGGCATGTGTTTCCTTTCGGGAGACGGAACGCAGAGTCCCCCCGCCCTGCGGGCGCACGGTCGCCGGACCGTACGCACACTCGAACTGGGCTTCCCGGGACGAAAGTTGAACCGAGAAGCGATACGAGGCTGCCCCGACCCTAAATGATCTACACGACGCCCGCTGGTGATCTTCGTTACCGCCCGTCCGCCGTGGCACGATCGAGACCCGGCCGATCATGACGTCGCCTCAGGAGGCTCGCCGATGACCCCGCCACCGCCCCGCGGCACCGAACAGCGCAAGCGCGACACCCTGCACCGCCTGGACCACGAGGTGGACGCCTGGGTGGCCACGGCCGACGGCGCCTCCGGTGCGCCGTACCTGGTCCCCCTGTCCTTCCTCTGGAACGGTTCCCACCTGCTCTTCTCCACCCCCGCCGCCAGCCCCACCGGCCGCAATCTGGCCGCGAGCGGACGGGCCCGGGTCGGCATCGGGCCGACCCGCGACGTGGTGATGGTCGAAGGCACCGTGGAGACCGTGACGCCCGCCGAACTGTCCGAGGAGGAAGCCGAGTCGTTCGCGGCCAAGACCGGCTTCGACCCCCGGTCGCTCGCCACCCCGTACCTGTACTTCCGTCTGCGCCCGCGGCGTGTCCAAGCCTGGCGCGAGGCCGACGAGTTGGAGGGACGCGAGCTGATGCGCGACGGCCGTTGGCTGCCGGCCGACTGATCCGGGCGGACCGGGATATCCGCAAGGTACGGGACCGCGGGGCACGACCGCCCCGCGCCCGGAATCCTTCGGAGGAGACATGGCACTGGTCAACGCGGGCGTCGTGGTGCTCGACTGCGCCGAGCCCGAGAAGCTCGCCGAGTTCTACAAGGGACTGCTGGGCGCGGAGGAGTCCGAGGCGACCGCCAACCGGATCGAGATCGAGGGGCCCGGCGGCTTCCGGATGGCGTTCCGCCGGGACGTCAACGCCACCCCGCCCAGCTGGCCGCGCCCCGAGAACTCCCTCCAGGCCCACCTGGACTTCGTGGTCGACGACCTGGACGAGGCGGAGCGCGCGATCGTGGGGCTCGGCGGACGCCCCGTGGAGGCGAAGGACCCGGCGGGTCCGCACGAGGAGCGCGGCTTCTCCGACCCGGCGGGGCACTCCTTCACCCTGCGCGGCGCTGTCGCGCCGACGGCACCCAAGCAGGGCTAGCCTGCCGGGTGCCGTCGGGGAGGGGGAGCGGGCCCGACCGGGCGCCGGGTCGGGTCAGTCCCGGCCGCCCTTGTCGCCGACCGGCCAGACGCCGGTCGAGCGCTCGATGGCCTTGGCGCCCGTGCGGTCCACGGCGCTGCGCACCGCGGCGAAGATGGCGCCCTGGATCGCGGCGGCCAGCAGGATCTCTCCCCAGCCGCGGTCCGGGTCCAGCGCGTCGGGCGCGTCGTCCTCGTGCCGGAGCACCTTCCAGGTCTTCTGGAAGGCCATGCCGGCCAGCGCGCCGCCCGCCCAGCCCAGTACGAAACCGACGGGCTTGTAGGCCAGCGGGAGCGACTTCTTCTTTTTCTTGCCCACGTGATTCTCCTTGCGTCGGGTGAGCCGTTGTCGGGTGATGGGTCGTCGGGTGAGCTGTTGTCCGGTGAGCCGTTGTCCGGTGAGCCGCCGTCGGACGGGCGGTGGCCGGACGAGCGGGGTCCCGGGGTCCGGGCGGCCCGGCCGGTCCGCGGTCAGGGCCTGCCCGGGGCCGCGACCGCCTCGTCGGGGCGGACCGGTTCCGGCGGCGTCCCGTCGCCGAACGGCCGGCCGCCCAGCTCCTGCCGGTGGTGGGGCGTGAGCCAGCCGGACAGATCCGGGCCCAGCGGCACGATGGCGGTCGGGTTGATGCCGGTGTGCACCTGGTAGTAGTGGCGCTTGATGTGGTCGAAGTCCACGGTGTCGCCGAAGCCCGGGGTCTGGAACAGATCGCGGACGTACGCCCAGAGCACCGGGTTCTCGGCCAGCTTCCAGCGGTTGCACTTGAAGTGACCGTGGTAGACGGCGTCGAAGCGGACCAGGGTGGTGAACAGCCGGATGTCCGCCTCGGTGATCGTGTCGCCGACCAGATAGCGCTGCCGTTCCAGGCGGGGCACCAACTGCTCCAGGCGCCGGAAGACGCCCGCGCACGCCTCCTCGTACTCCTGCTGCCCGGTCGCGAAGCCCGCGCGGTACACGCCGTTGTTGACGTCCTCGTAGACGCCCGCCATGACCTCGTCGATCTCGTCGCGCAGCGCCTCGGGATACAGGTCGGGCGCGCCCGGCCGGTGCAGGGACGTCCACTCGGTGGCGAGGTCCAGGGTGATCTGCTGGAAGTCGTTGGTGACCAGTTTCCCGCTGGGTACGTCCACGATCGCCGGCACGCTCACCCCGCCCGGGTAACCGGTCTCCCGCCGGTCGTACGCCTCGCTGAGGTAGCGGATGCCGAGAACCGGGTCGCGGCCGTCCGGGTCCAGGGTGAAGCGCCAGCTGCGGTCGTCCTGGATCGGATCGGCGACCGCCAGGGAGAGGGCGTCCTCCAGGCCGAGCAGGCGCCGCGAGACCAGCGCCCGGCTCGCCCACGGACAGGCCCGGCTCACCACCAGCCGGTAGCGGCCGGGCGCCACCGGCCAGCCGTCCCGGCCGTCGGCGGTGATCCGGTCCGCGAAGTGGCTCCGGGACCGCTTGAACGCCTTCCTGCCGTAGCCGCTGTTGCCGGGTGTCCCGTCGTCACCGCTCATGCCCCTGCCCTCCGGTCGTCCGTGTGCTCTGGTGGACGCGTTCCCCGTTTTCGGCCGACGGCACTGGTGGAACCCCCGCGGGCCACCCGCAAGGCGGGTGTGAGCCACGCGGGTGGGGGCAGTCGGCCCCTCGTGAGTGGGACAGCCTCTGAAGAAACGCCCGAACGCGAGCCCGGTCGTCGGCACGACGGCCACCCCGGCGACGGCCACCGGGACGTCCGCCACCCCAGCGACGGCAACCGGGACGTCGGCCGCCGGCGCGACGACCACCGGGACGACGCCGGCCGGAGCGACGGTCATGGGGACGACGGCCGCCCAGGCGCGGCCGACCGCGCGGCCGACCGCAGGACGCGCGTCACCGTGCTGGTGGCCCTGGCCGCCAACCTGGTGATCGCCGTGGCCAAGGCGGTGGGCGGCTTCCTCGCGGGCTCGCCCGCGCTGCTGTCGGAGGCCGCGCACTCGGTGGCCGACAGCATGAACGAGGTCTTCCTGCTCGCCGCGCTGCGCCGCAGCCGCCGGCCCGCCGACCGCAGGCACCCCTTCGGCTACGGCAAGGAACGGTTCTTCTGGTCCCTGCTGGCGGCCGTCGGCATCTTCGTCATGGGCGGCTGCTTCTCCTTCTACCAGGGCGTGGAGGCACTGCGTACCGACGCCCAGGAGGAGCTGAGCGGTTACGTCGCCGGACTGGTGGTGCTCGGTGTCGCCCTGCTCGCCGAGGGCGCGTCCCTGCTGCGGGCCCTCTACCAGGTGCGCGGCCAGGGCGGGCTCGCCGCCGGGCTGCGCGACCCGGCCCTGCGCACGGTCGTCGCCGAGGACGGCACCGCGGTGCTCGGCGTGACCCTCGCCATGGCCGGCATGATCCTGCACATGGTCACCGGTCAGGTCGTGTGGGAGGCCGGCGCCTCGCTCGCCATCGGCGCGCTGCTGGTGTACGTGGCCTACCGGCTGGGCCGCGAGGCCCGCGACCAGCTGATCGGCGAGGCCGCCGACCCGGAGGCCAGCGGCCGGATCTGCGCGCTGCTGCGCGCCCAGCCGGAGATCGACAGCGTCGAGGCGCTGTTCACCATGAAGACGGGCCTCGACTCCACCCTGGTGGCCGCCCGCATCGACCTGGTGCCGGGCCTGGACAGCGAACGGGTGGAAGAGGTCGCCGTGCGCATCAAGCGGTCGATAGCCCACACGATCCCCGAGGCCGGGCAGATCTTCCTGGACGTCACCGACCGGCCCGCGCGCGAGGCAGCGGAAAGCCCCGCCGCGACGGGGGAACGCGGCGGGGCCTGACCCACGCGTGCCCGGCCGCCGCCGGTTCATGCACGCGTGTGCCGAGAATTCTCCGGGCCGCCCGTTCAGCTCCCGTCGGCCGGTTCCAGGACGAAGACCGGGATCTCCCGCTCCGTCTTCTTCTGGTAGTCGGCGTACGGCGGATACGCCGCCACCGCCCGCTCCCACCACGCGGCCTTCTCCGCGCCGGTGACCTCACGGGCCGTCATGTCCCGCTTGACGGGACCGTCCTGGAGTTCCACCCGAGGATCGGCCTTGACGTTGTGGTACCAGACCGGGTGCTTGGGCGCCCCGCCCAGCGACGCCACCGCGGCGTACCGGCCCTCGTGCTCGACACGCATCAGCGGCGTCTTGCGGATCTTGCCGCTGCGCGCTCCCCGGGTGGTCAGCACGATCACGGGCATGCCCGTGTCCAGCAGGGTGGTGCCCTTCGTGCCGCCGCTGCTCTCGTAGAGCTCGACCTGTTCGCGCACCCACCGCGTCGGGCTGGGTTCGTACTCGCCGTCCAAAGGCATGGCATCCGTCCCATCGTCACGTCGTAAGGCTGACCGGTACCGGTCTACAACACCGGCCGGTGCTCCATCCATCCCGGCTCGTCGCGACGACCGCGCCGGCCGCGAACGGGCGGCGCGGTCGCCCACCGTCGCGATCCGGCGTACCGCACCGGCCGGCGAGCGGTGCCATCGAGTCACCGTCCGCCGCCCGCGGACCGCCCGCGGAGGCACAGGAGTTCACCGCCCACCGCCACCACGGCGATCCCCCGCCAGGGCGTGCCCGGGGTCACGCCGGTCGCCCGGCGCCCGTCCGGTCGCGTTCAGTAGGGTTCCCGGATGAGCGAACAGGTCCGGAACACCGGGACACCGGAGCAGCCCTTCCTCTACGTCGTGGTCTGCGCCGCAGGCGTGGCCTCCGGCGTCAGCAAGCTGATCACCGCCGCTCAGGAGCGCGGCTGGGCGGTCGGCGTCTTCGCGACGCCGGTCGCCCTGAACGGCTTCTTCGACACCGACGCCGTCCGGGCGCAGACCGGCCGGCCCATCCGGTCGGCCTGGCGCCGCCCCGGCGAGCCCCGTCCCTTCCCGGACCCGGACGCCGTGGTGGTCGCGCCGGCCACCTTCAACACGGTCAACAAGTGGGCCGCCGGCCTCGCCGACAACCTCGCGCTGGCCACCCTGTGCGAGGTGAGCGGCCTGGGTGTGCCCGTGGCGGTGCTGCCCTGCGTCGCCGACGCGCTGGCGTCCCATCCCGCGTACCGGGAGAGCCTGGCCCGCCTGCGCGGCATGGGCGTGCGCTTCGGCGACCCGTACGCCGGACAGGGAGAGGACGGCGGCCGCCCCGACTTCGCCTGGGAGCGGGCGCTGGACCTGGTCGAACGGGGCTGACCCGGCGCCCCCCGAAGTCGCACCGGGACGTACGCTCGCCACCGGTACTGATGATCCCGAAGACAGGAGCAGCAACGATGCGGTACGTGAAGCTCGGTTCGACGGGCCTCGAGGTGTCGCGGATCTGCCTGGGCTGCATGACGTACGGCGTTCCCGACCGGGGCACCCACGCGTGGACCCTCGACGCCGAGGCGTCGCGTCCGCTGATCCGGCAGGCGCTGGAGGCGGGCGTCACCTTCTTCGACACGGCCAACGTCTACTCCGACGGCACCAGCGAGGAGATCGTCGGCGAGGCGCTGCGCGACTACGCCCGCCGGGACGACATCGTGCTCGCGACCAAGGTCAACGGCCGGATGCGGCCCGGACCCAACGGCGCCGGGCTGTCCCGGAAGGCGATCATGACCGAGATCGACCACAGCCTGAGGCGCCTGGGCACCGACTACGTCGACCTCTACCAGATCCACCGCTTCGACCCGCACACGCCCGTCGAGGAGACGATGGAGGCGCTGCACGACCTGGTCAGGGCGGGCAAGGTCCGCTACATCGGCGCCAGTTCGATGTACGCCTGGCAGTTCTCCAAGATGCAGTACACCGCCGAACGGCACGGCTGGACCAAGTTCGTCTCCATGCAGAACCACTACAACCTCCTCTACCGCGAGGAGGAGCGCGAGATGCTGCCGCTCTGCGCCGACCAGGGGGTCGGCGTGCTGCCGTGGAGCCCGCTCGCCCGCGGCCGGCTCACCCGTGACTGGGACACCACCACCGAGCGCAGCGCCACCGACGACTTCGGCGGCACGCTCTACCAGGAGGGCGACCGGGCCGTGGTCGAGGCCGTCACCCGCACGGCCGAGAACCGCGGTGTGCCGCGCGCCCAGGTGGCCCTCGCCTGGCTGCTGCACCGGTCCACGGTGACCGCGCCGATCGTCGGGGTGTCGAAGCCGGGGCACCTGGAGGACGCCGTGGCGGCGGTCGAACTGTCGCTCACCGAGCAGGAGATCGAGGAGCTGGAGCGGCCGTACACGCCGCACCCGATCGCCGGTCACTGAGCCGGGCCGGCCCCCGGACGCTCTCGCGGGCGCCTCAGGGGCCCGTGCCGGGTTCGAGGGCGGTGACCTTCACGGACGACTCGTCGCCGCCCACCGGGACCTCACCGGCCGTCCACGCCACCCGGATCGGGTCGTGCTCGTCGGGCGGGGTCACGAGCAGTGCCGCCGGGGTGGCGGTGCGGGCGCCGCTGATCTGGGGGCTGGAGAACGACAGCCCGGCCCACGCGCTCTTCCCGGGCGCCAGCGTGACGGTCCCGGGGGAGGAGGGCGCGCGTACGGGATCCGGGCCCAGCTGCCCGCCGGAGGCGTCGACGAAGGCGGCGCCCGGGTAGCCGTGCACGGTGCAGGTGCGGTCGGAGGTGTTGGTCAGCACGATCGGGAAGTTCCGCTGCCCGGCCCCGGGGTCGACGCGGCCGACCTCGGCGCGCAGTTCGCCGGTGCGGCACCGGCCGTCGGTGCGGGCGGAGGCGGAGGCGGAACCCGCGGTGTCACTGGGTGCGGCTGTCGCCGCCGGGGTGGTGGCGGCACCGGTCGCGGCACTCGGGTCCGGAGTCGTCGTGCGGGGGGCCTGGGTCGGGCGCGGGGCAGTCGACGTACTGCTCTCGCTGCCGCAGGCGCCCACCAGGCCGAGGAGCGCCGCCGCGCTCGCCAGCAGGGCGGTACGGCGTACGGGCCGTGACGTGTTCGCCATCGCTTCTCCACTCCCGTCAGGTCGCGCGCACGGCCGCCCGGCGGCACGTACGCCCCGTGCCTTTCGAGTGTCCCGCCGCACCGCCCGGGAAACGACGGGCGCGCCGCCTTGACGGGAGCACGGCCGGTGCTCCCTCGCGCGCGCGTCCCGCCGTGCGCCCGGGGCGCGGGTCCCGGGGCGTCGCTCACGGTCGTGCGCCTTCGCCGGCGTGCGCCGGCGCACCACCCGTTGTCACTCCTCGCCGAGCAGTCCCAGCTCCGCCCAGATGGTCTTGCCCTCGGCGGTGTGCCGGCTGCCCCATCGCTGGGTGAGCTGGGCGACCAGCAGTAGCCCCCGGCCCCCCTCGTCCCAGGTCTTGGCCCGGCGCAGGTGCGGCGCGGTGTGGCTGGTGTCGGAGACCTCGCAGATCAGCGTGGCCGAGTCGTGGATGAGCCGCAGCCGGATGGGCGGGGAGCCGTACCGGATGGCGTTGGTGACCAGTTCGCTCACCACCAGCTCGGCGGTGAAGGACGCCTCCAGCAGGGCCCAGGCGGACAGCTGCTCGACGACCTGTTTGCGTACGGGGGCGACCAGCGACGGGTCGGCCGGGATGTCCCAGGTGGCCACCTGCTCGGCGGGCAGCCCACGGGTGCGGGCCAGCAGCAGTGCCACGTCGTCGGCGGCGCCGCCCGACGGGAGCAGTGCGTGCAGGACCCGGTCGCAGGTCGCGTCGAGCGACTCGGTGGGTCCGGTCAGGGCCTCGCGCAGCAGCGCCTGACCCGCTTCGGCGTCCCGGTCCCGGCCCTCGACCAGGCCGTCGGTGCAGAACGCCAGCACGCTGCCCTCGCGCAGCTCCAGCTCCGCCGACTCGAACGGAAGGCCGCCCACCCCCAGCGGCGGCCCCGAGGGCAGCTCGATCTGCCGGGGCGGGCCGTCGGGCGGGACCAGCACCGGTGACGGATGCCCGGCGCGGGCCAGGGAGCAGCGTCGCGACACCGGGTCGTAGACCGCGTACAGGCAGGTGGCGCCGACCTCGCCCGTGCCGTTGTCGCCGGACTCCTCGAAGAGCCGCACGACCAGGTCGTCGAGGTGGGTGAGGAGTTCGTCGGGCGTCAGGTCGATGTCGGCGAGTGTGCGCACCGCCGTGCGCAGCCGGCCCATGGTGGCCGATGCCTGGATGCCGTGGCCCACGACGTCGCCGACGACCATGGCGACCCGCATCCCGGACAGCGGGATCACGTCGAACCAGTCGCCGCCGACCCCGGAGCGGGCCGCCGGAAGATAGCGGGAGGCGGCCTCCAGCGCGGCGGTGGGCGGCAGCCACCTCGGCAGGAGGCTGCGCTGCAGCGTGAGCGTGGTCTCGCGCTCGCGGGAGTAGCGGCGGGCGTTGTCGATGCAGACCGCGGCGCGGGCGGTGACCTCCTCGGCCAGCAGCCGGTCGTCGTCCGTGAAGGGGTAGGGCCGCCGGTACCGGGTGAACACCGCCACGCCCAGGGTCGTGCCGCGGGCCTGCAGCGGCACGGACATCGTGGAGTGGATGCCGTACTCCTCCACCCGCCGGACGCGGACGGGGTCCCACTCCCGCCACCGCTCCAGGTCCCCGGAGGGGACCTCGGCCACGATCGCGTGCCCCGCGACCAGGCACTCGGCCTGGGGGGAGCCCGCCGGGTAGACGTCCAGCCGGCCGGGTTCGGCGACCGCCTCCGGGGAGCCCGGGGTGATCGACCGGTGGGCGGCCCGCCGCAGGCCGACCGGCGGGGCGGGCACGACCGGGGGCTCACCCCCGTGGTCGTGGGGGTCCAGCAGGTCGACGCTGACGAAGTCGGCGAGTGCGGGCACGCACACGTCGGCCAGCTCCTGTGCCGTGTGGGTGACGTCGAGTGTGGTGCCGATGCGCACGCTGGCCTCGTTGACCAACTGCAGCCGCTCGCGGGCGAGGTGCTGCTCGGTGAAGTCGTGGGCGCTGACGCAGACGCCGCGCACCCGGCCGTCGGCGTCGGCGAGGGGCGCGATGCGGGCGTGCCACGCGTGGGCCCGGCTCTCCCCGGTGGCCTTCAGGTGGGTGTGCATGTCGTGGCGGTCGCCGGTGGCCAGCACCCGGCGCAGGTGCCGCTCCAGCTCGGTGTGCTGGGACCTGCTGCCGATGTCGGTGGGCCGCAGACCGCGCAGCCGGTCGGCCGGCAGGCCGAGCAGCCGCGCCATGGCGTCGTTCACGGCGCGCAGCCGCAGCCGGTCGTCGAAGATCATGGTGGCGCAGGGCGACTGGGTGAGCGCCGCCCTGACCAGCGGGTCGTCGTGGTGGTCGGGGCCGTCGTAGCGAGGGGCGACGGCGAGCCAGGTGCCCGGGCCGCCGCCCCCGGACGGTCTGCGGTGGGCGAGCACCCAGACGGGCACCGCCCGTCCGTCGCGGTGCCGCAGCGTCAGGGTGCCGCTCCACCGCTCCTGCTCGGGGCCGGGCGGCAGGCCGTCCGCGCGGTCGGCCAGCAGGTCGGCCGCGGGGCGTCCCACGACGTCCGCGGCCGAGTGGCCCAGCAGGAGCCGGGCGCCCTCGTTCCACTCGCGCAGGGTGCCGGAGTCGTCGATGACGGCGCGGGCCGCGGCGTCATCCTCGGACGGGTTGACCGGACTCATCGTCGCCACTCCATTGCGCACACCCATGGTGAACAGCGCGTCACCTGGGCCCCAGCCTAGTGCGTCCGGGGCCGGTACGGACCGGAACGAGCGGTCTCGCGCCCTTCGGCACCCCACCGTCGGGCGGCGGCCGGAGGAGAACCGGTGCCGTCCGGACCGTTGACGGACTGTCATGTCTGCCACAAGCATGGCCTGCGACCGATTTGGGAGCGCTCCCATTCCCGGCCGCTCCCTCCATGTGAGCGCCACTCGCACCTCCCCCGAGGAGCCCAGACGTGAAAAGACGCAGAACCGCGCTCGTCTCCCTGACCGCGCTGCTGGCGGCGGCGGTCACCGTGCTGCCCGCCGCCCCGGCCGGCGCGGAGGAGACCGAGCAGGTGCGGAACGGCACCTTCGACAACGGCACCGAGTCCTGGTGGGCGAGCAGCAACGTCACCGCGGCCGTGACCGACGGCCGGCTGTGCGCCGACGCCCCGGGCGGCACCGCCAACCGCTGGGACGCCGCCGTCGGCCAGAACGACATCACCCTGGTGGCGGGGGAGTCGTACCGCTTCTCCTTCACCGCGACCGGCGCGCCCGCCGACCACGTGGTCCGTGCGATCGTGGGCCTCTCGGTCGCCCCGTACGACACCTACCACGAGGTCAGCCCGCAGCTCAGCGTCTCCGGCAACACCTACTCGTACACCTTCACCTCGCCCGTCGACACCACCCAGGGTCAGGTCGGCTTCCAGCTCGGCGGCACGCCCGACGCCTGGCGGTTCTGCGTGGACGACGTGTCGCTGCTGGGCGGGGTCGCGCCCGAGCCGTACGAGCCCGACACCGGGCCGCGGGTCCGCGTCAACCAGGTCGGCTACCTCCCCTCCGGCCCGAAGAACGCCACCGTCGTCACCGACGCGACCTCGCCGCTGGGCTGGCAGCTGAAGAACGACCGCGGACGCGTCGTCGCCCACGGCCGGAGCGAGCCGCGCGGCGTGGACGCCTCCTCCGGGCAGAACGTCCACTCGATCGACTTCGGCCGCTACGGGAAGCGCGGCGAGGGCTACACCCTGGTCGCCGACGGGGAGACCAGCCGCCCCTTCGACATCGGCACCGCCGCCTACGAGCGGCTGCGCACCGACTCCGCGAAGTACTATTACACGCAGCGCAGCGGCACCCCGATCAGCGACGAGCTGCGCCCGGGCTACGGCCGCCCGGCCGGACACGTGGGCGTGGCGCCCAACCAGGGGGACACCGAGGTCCCCTGTCAGCCCGGCGTCTGCGACTACACCCTCGACGTCTCCGGCGGCTGGTACGACGCCGGCGACCACGGCAAGTACGTCGTCAACGGCGGCATCTCCACCTGGGAGCTGCTCAGCACCTACGAGCGCTCGCTGCACGCCCGCACGGGCGAGCCCTCGAAGCTCGGCGACGGCACCCTCGCCATCCCGGAGAGCGGCAACAAGGTGCCGGACATCCTCGACGAGGTCCGCTGGGAGCTGGACTTCCTGCTGAAGATGCAGGTGCCCCAGGGGCAGCCGCTGGCCGGCATGGCCCACCACAAGATCCACGACGAGGCGTGGACCGGTCTGCCGCTGCTGCCCAGCGACGATCCCCAGAAGCGCGAGCTGCACCCGCCGACCACCGCGGCCACCCTCAACCTGGCCGCGACGGCCGCGCAGGCGGCCCGCCTCTACCGCCCCTACGACCGGGAGTTCGCCGCGAAGGCGCTCGACGCGGCCCGCACGGCGTGGGCGGCGGCGCTCGCCCACCCGGACGTGCTCGCGGACGAGAGCGACGGCATCGGCGGCGGCGCCTACCCCGACAGCCGGGTCGACGACGAGTTCTACTGGGCGGCGGCCGAGCTGTATCTGACGACGGGGGAGCGGGACTTCCGGGAGTACGTGCTGAACTCCCCGGTCCACACCGCCGACATCTTCGGCCCGCTCGGCTTCGACTGGGCCCGCACCGCGGCGGCCGCCCGCCTCGACCTCGCGACCGTGCCGAACCGGCTCCCCGGCCGGGACCAGGTGCGCCGCTCCGTCGTCCAAGGCGCCGACAAGTATCTCGCCACCCTGAAGGCACACCCCTACGGCATGCCCTACGCCCCCGAGGACAACGTCTACGACTGGGGCTCCAGCCACCAGATCCTCAACAACGCGGTCGTCCTGGCCACCGCCTACGACATCACCGGCGCCTCGAAGTACCGCGACGGAGCGCTCCAGAGCATGGACTACATCCTGGGCCGCAACGCGCTGAACATGTCGTACGTCACCGGCTACGGCGAGGTCAACGCCCACAACCAGCACAGCCGCTGGTACGCCAAGCAGCTCGACCCGTCGCTGCCGGCCCCGCCCGACGGCACCCTCTCCGGCGGCCCGAACTCGAACATCCAGGACCCCTACGCGCAGAGCAAGCTCCAGGGCTGCGTCGCCCAGTTCTGCTTCATCGACGACATCCAGTCCTGGTCGACCAACGAGCACACCATCAACTGGAACGCCGCCCTGGCCCGGATGGCCTCCTTCGTGGCGGACCAGGGCTGACCCTGCCGCTGCCCTGACCGCCTCCCGCGGTACCGTCGCGTCACTGCTCTGACCTGGGCCTATTTACTGGTCAGTACCCGCGCGGTACCGTGGGAGGCATGCCAGCTCTGAACGTGGAGTTCAGCGACCGCGAGCTCGAGGACCTGCGGCAGATCGCCAAGGAACGCGGTACGTCGATGAAGGCGCTCGTGCGGGAGGCCGCCGCCGCCGACATAGCCCGGCACCGGGCGCTTCAGGAGGGGGCGGAGGCGTTCCGCCGGTTCTTCTCGGCCCACGCCGACGAATTCGCCGCCGCCTTTCCCGACGACGAACCGCCCCCCGTCAGGGGCGAGGGGCGGGCCGCCTGACCCATGGCACCGGTCCTGCACATCGACGTGCCCTGGCTGCTCCAGCGTCATGAGGAAGTACTGCCGGAGCAGCCCACGATCAACGACTTCTCCGCGCTGGTCGCCGCCGTCGCCCGGCACCGGGTCGACCCGCCCCGCCTCGGCGTCGACTCCGACCCGGCCTGGCGGGCCGCCGCCCTGCTGCACACCCTCGCCGTGCTCAAGCCGCTGCCCGCGGCCAACGCCCGCTTCGCCTGTGCCACGGCCGTCGCCTACATGTACGCCAGCGACGTCGGGATCGACCCGCCCTACGGAGCCCTCGTCGACCTCGCGCGCGACCTGATGTCCGGCAAGGCCGACGTCTACGGCGCGGCGGACCGGCTGCGGTCCTGGCAGATCTGAGAAAGCCGGAAGCGGGCGCGCGCCGCGAGAGCCGGCGCGCATTCTGACCTTCTTTCAAAGCGGGCCGAAGTCGCCCGTCCGCCTTGTTGACCATGAGTGGCTTGTGCGAGAGTGAAGCACCCGTGCGGGGGGTAAAGGCCGGGTCTCGCACGCGCGTTGAGAAACCCAGACCGGATTTCGCCGTGGCGAATTCACGCTCCCCACACCGCGGCAAAAAGGTATACACCAATCGGTGGTCCTTTTTCGGCGACCGGAACATCTGTGTCACACGCGCGTGGGAAGGAACGACCCCAGTGC
>MUMD01000280.1 GCA_002155895.1 Streptomyces rochei | reverse complement strand
CGTGCCGCATCGCCATGACCATCTTGATGACGCCCGCCACACCGGCGGCGGCCTGGGCGTGTCCGATGTTGGACTTGATGCCGCCCAGGAGCAGCGGGCGTCCGTCGGGGCGACTGCGCCCGTACGTGGCGAGGAGGGCCTGGGCCTCGATGGGGTCGCCCAGGGTGGTGCCGGTGCCGTGGGCCTCGACGGCGTCGACCTGGTCGGCGGTGAGGCGGGCGTCGGCGAGCGCCGCTTCGATGACGCGTCGTTGGGAGGGGCCGTTGGGGGCCGTGAGGCGGCTGCTGGCGCCGTCCTGGTTGACGGCGGAGCCGCGGACCACGGCGAGCACCGGGTGGCCGTTGCGGCGGGCGTCGGAGAGGCGTTCGACGAGGAGGACGCCGACGCCCTCGCCCCAGGCGGTGCCGTCGGCGGCTTCGGCGAAGGGCTTGCAGCGGCCGTCGGCGGCGAGTCCGCGCTGGCGGGAGAACTCGGTGAACAGTTCGGTGGTCGGCATCATGGCGACGCCGCCGGTGAGGGCCAGGGAGCATTCACCGGCGCGCAGGGCGCGGACCGCCAGGTGGAGGGCGACGAGGGAGGAGGAGCAGGCCGTGTCGACGGTGACGGCCGGACCCTCCAGGCCGAGGGTGTAGGAGATGCGGCCGGACAGGACGCTCATGGCGCCGCCGGTGAGGTTGTGGCCCTCGGTCTCCTCGGCGGAGCGGGCGAGCGAGCCGTAGTTGGTGTCGGCGCCGCCGACGAAGACGCCGGTGTCGGTGTTGCGGAGGGCGGTGGGGCTGATGCGGGCGCGCTCGACGGCCTCCCAGGCGGTCTCCAGCAGGAGTCGCTGCTGGGGGTCCATGGCGAGGGCCTCGCGGGGGGCGATCCCGAACAGGTCGGCGTCGAAGTCGGCGGCGTCCTCCAGGAAGCCGCCCTCGCGGACGTAGCTCTTGCCGGGGGTGCCCGGGTCGGGGTCGTAGAGGGAGTCCAGGTCCCAGCCGCGGTCTTCCGGCAGGGGGCCGACGGCGTCGGTGCCGTCGGCGACCAGGCGCCACAGGTCCTCCGGGGTGCGGACGCCGCCGGGGAAGCGGC
>MUMD01000028.1 GCA_002155895.1 Streptomyces rochei | reverse complement strand
GGCGGTGTGCGGCCCGGCGCCGCCCCACCGGCTCCGGGCCGCACACCGCCCAGGCCGCGGCCAGTGCCGCCAGCAGCACCGCCCACCGGTCGTGCGCCCGCGGCCACCGCGGGTCCTCGGCCGGGACGAACAGCGCCCAGCCCTCCGGCGTCAGCAGGGGCGCGGCGACGGCGGCCGTCAGCAGGACCGCCACCACCGCCGGACCCGGGCGGGCCTCGTCCGTCAGCCGTATCGCGGTCGCGGCGCCCGCGAGGGCCAGGACGCCCACCGCCGCCGCCTCCAGGGTGAGGTCACCGGCCGGGGGCCGGGACGCCGCCGGGGCGACCTGCAGTACGGCCGTCCACCACAGGGCGGCGAACGGGGCGACCAGGGCGACCCGCAGCGCCTGCCGGAGCGGGCGCCGGACGGGGACGGGCGTGGTCAGGTGACGGGCCGGGTCGTCCAGGAGGAAGGCCAGGCCGAGCCCGCCGATGAGCGCGACGCCCCGCAGCAGGACCAGCGTCTGCCAGGGGGCCGGCTCCGCTCCCGTCAGGGCGGGCACGCTCGCGACCAGCAGGCCGAGCGCCGCCGCTGCGGCCAGGGCCGGCCACGGCAGGGTGCGCCACACGGGGACCACCAGGGCTCGCGTCACTCCTCGCACGAGTCCGCCTTGTCCGGCCCCTTCACACCCAGCACCTCGGCCGCGCGGGCCGTGGTGACGCCCGGGGCGGTCAGCTCGTCCCAGTGCTCCTTGACCCGCTGCCCGACCCCGGTCGGCGGCTCCTCCAGCAGCCGCCGCACGACGTCCGTCTGGCCCTCCGTCATGGTCAGCGGGTCGGTGGGCGACAGGACGATGGCCGACCCCCGCACACTGTCGTCGAGCCGCACCCGGCGCAGGGCGTCCATCGGGTCGTCCTGCCAGGCCAGGGACAGCCACATGACGGTGACCATCCGGCCGTCGCACAGCTCGCTCCCCTTCGCCTCCGTCCCCGCGACGAGCACGGCGGCGACGGCACTGGAGAACTCGGGCACGCGGTTGCCGCCCCAGGCGGTGCCGACGGTCACCTGGCCGGGCTCGGTGAGGGCGGGGATCGCGGCGTCGCCCTCCAGCCCGTACCGGGCGTCGATCCGCTGCCGTACGACGATCCGCCGCTCCCGTGCCGCGCCGCCCGCCAGGGACCGGACCCGCTCCACGACGCCGGCCCAGGCGCTGACGCGGGGGACCCACTCGTCGAAGGCGCAGTACGTCGACCCGTCCCGCTCCACACACGTCTGCTCCGGCCGCACCGAGGCACGCTCCCGGGCCGCGGTCAGCTCCGGCGACGGCGCCACGCCCCGGGCCTGGAGGACGCCGCCCGTCACGGCCAGCGCGAGGGAGAGGGCGACGCCCGCCCGGACGGCCGGGTTCCGCCCGCCGGCGAGGACCACGGCGAGGAAGGCGGCGCACAGGGCCGCGCCCGTCAGGTACAGGGCGTGCCAGGCGGCGGGCCGGCCCAGGAGTTCGGAGGGCAGGGTGTCGCTGCTGATCGCGGCGACCACCGGCGAGAGCCAGGACGTGCCGTCCGTGCCGCTGGGCCCGGTACCGAGCACCGAGACGAACAGCAGCAGCACCACCGCCAGCGGCGCGGCGAGCACCGACCGCAGCACCGGCGCCAGCAGTACCCCGATCGTGCCGAACAGCAGCACCGTCAGCGGTCCGACGGCCAGCTCGGCCGGCGAACCGTGCCCGACCGCGCCCGGCTTGACCGCTTCCCGGGCGAACTGCCCGGCCACGCACACCGCGGTGAGCACGGCGGCCGGTACGACGGACAGCGCGTGGGCCGCCGTACGCTGCCAGGCCGGCATCACGAGCACGGCGAAGTGGGCCTCGGTGCCGTGCCGCCGGGACCGCAGCGCCGCGAAGTTGGCGCTCATCATGATCGCCAGGCCGAAGAACATCGGCATGCTCTGGGTGGCGCGGTCGGCGTCCTGGAGAGCCGGGTAGGCGCTCCAGTCGCTGTCGCCCCGCCACACGATCCAGGTGACGTACCCGAGGAAGACCAGCACGACGGGGAGGCTCGTCAGCATCCGGCGCGCCTCGATGCCCGCCAGGGCGAACACGGCCCGCACGCCCGCCCCGCGGGGGCCCGCCTCCACGGTGTCCGGGGCGGTCGTCGTCAGCACGGCGCTCACGCGGCCACCTCCGCGTCGACGCCGGCGCCGTCGAGGACGAGCAGGTAGCCGTCCTCGAGCGTGGGTTCCACCGGCTCGGCCCCTTCGGGCGGGTCGCCGACGTTCCGGAACGATCCGTCGCCCGTACGCCACCCGGCCTTCGCCCCCGCGTCGCGCGTCCGGCTGCTCCACACGCGTCCGGCGGCCCGCGCGGTCAGCTCGGCCGGGGTGCCGTCGAAGCGCACCGCGCCGGCGGCCATGACGACCACCCGGTGGCAGAGCATCGCCACGTCCTCCGTCTGGTGGGTGGAGAGCAGCACCGTGCGTGTCTCGCCCGCGCCGGCGATCAGCTCCCGAAAACGCATCCGCTGCTCCGGGTCCAGACCCACGGTCGGCTCGTCGAGCACGAGGAACCCGGGGTCGCCGACCAGCGCCGCCGCCAGCGCGACCCGCTGCCGCATCCCGCCCGACAACTTCTTGATCTTCCGCCCGCGCACCTCGCCCAGCCCGACCTCCTCCAGCACGCGACGCACCTCGCGGTGGCGGGCGGCGCGGCCCGTCATCTCCTTCAGGACGGCGACGTAGTCGACGAACTCGAAGGCGGTGAAGCCCGGGTGGAAGCCGGGCGTCTGCGGCAGGTAGCCCAGCCGGCGCCGCACCTCCTGCCGTCCGCGCGCGCTCCCGGGGTCGTGCCCGAGGACGGTGAACGCCCCGCGGTCGGGGGGCACCGCGGTGGCGAGCACCCGCAACAGGGTGGTCTTCCCGGCGCCGTTGGGCCCCAGCAGCCCGGTGACGCCCGGGGTGAGCCGCAGCGACACTTCGTCGAGGGCGCGGGTCCGGCCGAAGGAGAGGCTGAGCCCGGAGGCGGAGACGGTGCAGGTCATACGGCACTCCCGTACCAGAGGTTCGAGTGGAAGAAGGGGAAGAAGTGGGGGAAGTGGGGGACGGGGTCGGCGCTCACGCGACACCGCGCGCCGAGACGTCGAAGCGGTCGCGCAGCAGGAACAGCAGCCCGGCGCCCAGCACGGCCACCGCGCCCGACACGCCCTGCCCGGCCGCGGTGAACGGCGCCAGGCCGTCCCCGGACTGCCGCGCCGCGTCCGCGGCCAGCAGCACCGCTCCCCAGGCGCCCGCGACGACGGACGGCGCGACCACCGGCCCCAGCCGGGGCGTCAGCGCCAGCCCGGTCGCGGTCAGGGCGAGCCCGGGCAGCAGCCAGGCCAGCGCCCGCAGCCCGTAGCCCGGCATGGCCAGGCTCGCCAGTCCGCCCACGCCCAGCGCGACGGAGAGCACCGCGACCGTACGGATCATCAGCAGCCGGAAGCCGTGCGTCGGCGAGACGACGGCCATCTCGTACGCCGGGTCCAGCGCGGGCCCGTACGCGAGCGCCACCGAGGCCAGCGGCAGCAGCGGGGCTACGGCGAGGAAGAGGGTGGGCGTGCCGGTGGCGGCGGCCGAGCAGGCGACGAGGAACGTCGTCAGCAGCACGGCGGCGACCGCGCCGAGCCAGGAGCGGCGCAGGACCGGCGTGGCGGCGAGCAGCCGCGCGGTGCCGTCGCCGACGCCGCACCGGACCAGCAGGCCCTCGAACCACCCCGGCCGCGGGGCGTCCAGCTCCGCGTCGAGCCGTTCCCAGCCCGCGTCCAGGGCGGCGGGGTCGCTCACCCCGGCGAGGACGCCGCGGCAGTGGGCGCAGGCGGTCAGGTGGGCGTCGGCGGACCACAGCGCGGGCGCCGCCAGCTCGCCCCGGGCGTAGGCCCGCAGGTCGGACTCGTCAACGTGCCAGGTCATGCCAGCGCCTCCCGCAGCTGTCGGCGGGCCCGCATCGCCCGTGTCTTGACCGTGCCCGGCGGGATGCCGAGCAGGACGGCCGCCTCGCGGGTGGACAGCCCGTCGATGACGGTGGCCTGGAGCACCGCGCGCAGCTCCGGCGAGAGCCGGACGAGCGCGCCGGCGAGGTCGCCGTGCTCCACACCGGCCAGCACCCGCTCCTCCGCCGATGCCTCGTCCCGGTGCCGCAACCGGGCCAGGGCCTGCCGCAGCCGGCCCCGGGCGCCGTCGCCCCGCATCACGTCGATCAGCCGCCGGGACCCGATCCGCCACAGCCACCCGGCCACGTCCCCGTCCTCCCGGTAGCGCGCGCTGCCCCGCCACACGGCGAGGAAGGTCTCCTGCACGACGTCGTCGACGACACCGGCGTCGGCGCAGCGGCCGCGCATCCGGGCGGTCAGCCAGGGGGCATAGCGGCGGTACAGCTCCTCGAAGGCGCGCCGGTCGCCGTCGGCGGCGACGGCCCGCAGCAGCTCGCCGTCGCTTCTCGTTTCGCTCACGTCTCCTCATCGCACGAGGGGTGTCCTCCGGTTCACGGTCGCAGCCGGCGGTTTCCGGACCGGAGGCGGGTCCTCGGCGCGCACCACCGCCGGAAGCCCCCCGCTATCCCACACGTCATGTCCCCGTAACCATCGATTCAGACTGCCTTGCGACGCTCGCCGAATGAAGCCGACCGTGCCGGAGCCACCGGGAGCAGAGCATCACGCGCCTTCCGACGCGCCTGTCCCGCGCGCTGCGCGGAAGAATGGGTTCATGAGGCAGCCGAACACCCAGGCAGGGGTCCAGCACACCCAGACCGCACAGTCCGGGCAGTCCACACAGTCCGGGCACTCCGCACAGTCCGGGCAGCGGACCGTGCAGCACCCGCAGCCCTCCGTGGGCTCCATCGCCGCGCACCGCCCGCACACCGTGGCCGCCACGGTCTCCGACCTGGAGCCGGACATCGACGCCGACCTCGACGCGTACGAGGAGTCGGAGGAGTCCCAGGGGCTCCAGGCGGACGGCATCAGGCTCCCGCAGGGCCGCTTCCTGGACCGCGAGCGCAGCTGGCTGGCGTTCAACGAGCGCGTGCTCGAACTCGCCGAGGACCCGAACACGCCCGTCCTGGAGCGCGCCAACTTCCTCGCGATCTTCGCCAGCAACCTGGACGAGTTCTTCATGGTCCGCGTCGCCGGCCTGAAGCGCCGCATCGCCGCCGGCGTCGCCACCCGCTCCGCCTCCGGACTCCAGCCCCGCGAGGTGCTGGAGATGATCTGGGCGCGCTCGCGCGAGCTGATGGCCCGGCACGCCGCCTGCTTCCAGGAGGACGTCGCCCCCTCCCTCGCCGAGGAGGGCATCCACCTGGTCCGCTGGAGCGAGCTGGCGGAGAAGGAGCAGGCCCGCCTGTTCACCCTCTTCCGCCACCAGATCTTCCCGGTCCTCACCCCGCTCGCCGTCGACCCGGCGCACCCCTTCCCGTACATCTCGGGTCTCTCCCTGAACCTCGCGGTCGTCGTCCGCAACCCGGTCACCGGCCACCGGCACTTCGCCCGCGTCAAGGTCCCCCCGCTGCTCTCCCGTTTCCTGGAGGCGTCCCCGGGCCGCTTCGTCCCCATCGAGGACGTCATCGCCGCCCACCTGGAGGAGCTGTTCCCGGGCATGGAGGTCCTGGAGAGCCACGCCTTCCGCGTCACCCGCAACGAGGACCTGGAGGTCGAGGAGGACGACGCCGAGAACCTTCTCAAGGCGCTGGAGAAGGAGCTGATGCGGCGCCGCTTCGGCCCGCCGGTGCGCCTGGAGGTCGAGGAGTCCATCGACCGGGAGGTGCTGGACCTCCTGGTCCGCGAGCTGAAGGTCAGCGAGGCCGAGGTGTACCCGCTCCCGGGCCCCCTGGACCTCACCGGGCTCTTCCGCATCCACGGCCTGGACCGGCCCGAGCTGAAGTACCCGAAGTTCGTCGCCGGCACCCACCGCGACCTGGCCGAGGTCGAGTCCGCCTCCGCGCCGGACGTCTTCGCCGCCCTGCGCAGCCGCGACGTCCTGCTGCACCACCCGTACGACTCCTTCTCCACCTCCGTGCAGGCGTTCCTGGAGCAGGCGGCCACCGACCCGGACGTCCTGGCGATCAAGCAGACGCTGTACCGGACCTCGGGCGACTCCCCGATAGTCGACGCGCTCATCGAGGCCGCCGAGGCCGGCAAGCAGGTGCTGGTGCTGGTCGAGATCAAGGCGCGCTTCGACGAGCACGCGAACATCAAGTGGGCCCGCAAGCTGGAGGAGGCCGGCTGCCACGTCGTCTACGGGCTGGTCGGCCTGAAGACCCACTGCAAGCTGTCGCTGGTGGTCCGCCAGGAGGGCGAGACCCTGCGCCGCTACAGCCACGTCGGCACCGGCAACTACCACCCGAAGACGGCCCGCCTCTACGAGGACCTGGGCCTGCTCACCGCCGACCCGCAGGTCGGGGCGGACCTCTCCGACCTGTTCAACCGGCTCTCCGGCTACTCCCGGCGCGAGACCTACCGCCGTCTCCTCGTCGCGCCGAAGTCCCTGCGCGACGGCCTGGTCTCCCGCATCCACAAGGAGATCCAGCACCACCGCGCCGGCCGCCCCGCCTACATCCGCATCAAGGTCAACTCGATGGTGGACGAGGCCGTGATCGACGCCTGCTACCGGGCGTCCCAGGCGGGCGTGCCGGTCGACGTGTGGGTGCGCGGGATCTGCGCGCTGCGCCCGGGCGTGGAGGGCCTGTCGGAGAACATCCGGGTCCGCTCGGTCCTCGGCCGCTTCCTGGAGCACTCCCGCGTCTTCGCCTTCGGCAACGGGGGCGAGCCGGAGGTCTGGTTCGGCAGCGCCGACATGATGCACCGCAACCTCGACCGCCGGATAGAGGCCCTGGTCAGGGTCGTCGACCCGGCCCACCGGGCGGCCCTGAACCGGCTGCTGGAGACCGGCATGTCCGACTCCACCGCCTCCTGGCACCTAGGCCCGGACGGCGAGTGGACCCGGCACGCGACGGACCCGGACGGCCAGCCCCTGCGCAACGTCCAGGAGATGCTCATAGACGCCCGGAGGCGCCGGCGTGGCACAGCGACACCTTGATCCGACGGACCCCACGGCCGCCACCGGGCCACCGCCGGTACCCGCGGGCGGCGACGCCCTCGCGGACTACCTGCGCGCCCAGGCCACGGAGTTCCTCCGCGCCCTGCGCCTGCACCGGGAGTCCGGCGCGGGCGCGCACGGCAACGGAGCGCACCCGAGCGGTGCGCACCCGTCGGGTGCGGGAGCCCTCGACCGGGGCCGGGGCCGGGGGCCCGCGCCGGCCCCCGACGGGCCCGTGGACGCGGCCCGCGCCCTGCGCCGTGCGGCCCGCCGCCTCAGCGGCACCCTGCACACCTTCCAGCCGCTGCTGGACGCCGAGTGGGCCGAGGCCATGCGCCCCGAGCTGGCCTGGCTGTCCGGCACGCTGGCGCTGGAGCACGCCTACGCCTCCCGCCTGGACCGCCTGCTCCAGGCCCTGCACCGGCTGTCGGGCTCGGCGGCGTTCCCGGCGCAGCAGGCGGGCCGCGCCGCGCCGGCCCGGGCGGCGGCCACCGCGGACCCCGCCCCGGTCGCGCCCCTCGCGCCCTCCGTCACCCGCCCGTCGCCCGCCGACCGCGGCAACCTCACCGTGGGCGCGGCGAAGGCCGGTGCGCTGCTCGACCGCCAGCTGACCCTGGCCCGCACCCGGGCGCACTCCACAGCCCTCCAGGCGCTGGGCAGCAGCCGCTTCCACGCGGTCGCCGACAAGGTCGCCTTACTCGCCAGCGAGGTCCCGCTGAAGGACACCGCCGCGGCCGCCGCCGACCTGCGCCCGCTGGCCGCCGCGGCCCGGGACCGCCTCACCGACGCGGTGGCGGCCCTCCCGCTGGTCACCGCGGGCAACCCGTACAACGCCCAGGCGCTGGTCCACGGTCTCTCCCCGGACCCGGCCCCCCATCCCCAGGACGCCCAGTGGCACCAGGTGCGCCTGCTGCTGCGCCTGCACCGGTACGCGCTCGAGGTGCTGGCCGGCGCGGACGCCGACGGGGCCGACGGCACCACGGACGTACGCCTGCTGGCGGCCGGCGAGGCCCTGGACCGCCACCGCGACGCCTCCGAGGCCGCCGCGGCGGCGGCCCAGGCCGCGCGCACGCCCCGCATCGCACCGGCGACGGCCTACGCGCTCGGCGTGCTCCACGCCGACCAGCGGCATGAGGTGGAGGCGGCGAGGTACGCGTTCCAGCACAGCTGGCGCAAGGAACCGATCAGGCTCTAGGACCGCCGCAGGACAGGAGGCGCGCACCGTGGACCCGGCCGAGCACCAGGACCCCGCGACCGCGGCCTCCGCCGCGCCCGCGTCCCCCGCACCCACACCCACACCCGCCTCCGCCTCCGCCTCCGCCGACGGGACCGTCCGGGCGGCCGGCTGCGTCCTGTGGCGGCGCTCGCCCCGCTCCCCCGGCCTGGAGATCTGCCTCGTGCACCGGCCGAAGTACGACGACTGGTCGCACCCGAAGGGCAAGCTCGAGCGGGGCGAGGACCCGCTCGCCGGCGCCCTGCGCGAGGTGGCGGAGGAGACCGGTTACGCGGCGGCGCCGGGCGCCGAGCTGCCCACCGTGCGCTACCTCTCGGACGGCCGTCCCAAGGAGGTCCGGTACTGGGCGGCGGCGGCCACCACCGGCGCGTTCGCCCCCTCCGACGAGGTCGACCGCATCCTGTGGCTGGCGCCGGAGGAAGCCCGTGCCCGCCTCACTCGGCCCCTCGACCGTCCCCTGGTGGACGCGCTGCTCGCGGCGCTCCCGCCCGGGACCGGTCCGTGTCCTTGACGTAAGCGTTCCGTGACCTCACCGCACCGTCCTCAGGGGTTCACCCCCCGTTCATTTACGCCCATCGGCGGCTTCACCTGTTCTGCCTAATTTCGGCCTTACCCGATACGGGGCGCATCCCGAAAACGCGTCCGTATCGCCCAAGCCTTCTCCGTCCTCAACGCCACTCCACGCACGCCGCCGAATTCAGGACGGCGGCTCCTGGAAGGAACTCCCTCAAGTGAAGCTTCAGCGCATGAACCGGCGGGCCCTCGCTCTCGGTGCTCTCGCCGTCTCCGGCGCCCTGGCCCTCACGGCGTGCGGCTCCGACGACACCGGCGGCAACAGCAGCGGCGGCGACGCCAGCGCCGCCGCCAACAGCAACATCAAGTGCGACGACGCCAAGGGCCAACTCCAGGCCTCCGGCTCGTCCGCGCAGAAGAACGCGATCGACGCCTGGGTCAAGCAGTACGTCGCGGCCTGCAACGGCGTGCAGATCAACTACAACCCGACCGGCTCCGGCGCGGGCATCACCGCCTTCACGCAGGGCCAGACCGCGTTCGCCGGCTCGGACTCCGCGCTGAAGCCCGACGAGGTCGAGGCGTCGAAGAAGGTCTGCAAGGACGGCCAGGCAATCAACCTGCCGATGGTCGGCGGCCCCATCGCCGTCGGCTTCAACGTCCCGGGCGTCGACACGCTCGCCCTGGACGCCCCGACGCTCGCCAAGATCTTCGACAGCCAGATCACCAACTGGAACGACGAGGCGATCGCCAAGCTCAACCCCGACGCCAAGCTGCCCGACCTGAAGATCCAGGCCTTCCACCGCTCGGACGAGTCCGGCACCACGGACAACTTCACCAAGTACCTCAAGGACGCCGCGCCCGACGACTGGAAGTACGAGCCGGGCAAGTCCTGGGAGGCCAAGGGCGGCCAGTCCGCGCAGGGCTCCTCCGGCCTGGCCGGACAGGTGAAGCAGACCGCCGGCGCCATCTCGTACTTCGAGCTGTCGTACGCCAAGGACGGCATCAAGACGGTCGACATCAAGACCGAGGCCGCCGAGCCGGTCAAGGCCACCGTCGAGAACGCCACCGCCGCCATCGGCGCCGCGAAGGTCGTCGGCACCGGCAAGGACCTCGCCCTGGAGCTGGACTACACGCCGTCCGCCGACGGCGCGTACCCGATCGTCCTCGTCACGTACGAGGTCGTCTGCGACAAGGGCAACAAGGCGGAGTCCCTGCCCGCCACCAAGTCCTTCCTGAACTACATCGCCTCGGAGGACGGCCAGGGCCTGCTGGCGGACGCCGGCTACGCCCCGATGCCCACCGAGATCATCACCAAGGTCCGCGAGACCGTCTCGGGCCTGAGCTGACCCGAGTGCGGTCCGGCCTCCGCCCGGGGGCCGGACCGCACCGTCCGGTGCACCGCCGCCAGGAGCCCGCGAGGCTCCGCCCGAGCCGCCGACGAGGCGGCTCCGCAGACCGGAGAACCCGATGGACATAACCACTGATCCCCAGAAGCCAGCAGCAGCCCCCGTACCGCACCAGCCCCCCGCGAAGGACGCCGAGCGCGCCGCACGCGGCGCCACCCGCCCCGGCGACCGGATCTTCCTCGGGCTCTCCCGCGGGTCCGGCATCCTGGTGCTGGCCATCATGGCCGCCATCGCGGCCTTCCTGACCTACCGCGCCTGGCTCGCCATCAGCGAGGACGAGGCCAACTTCTTCACCAGCTTCGAGTGGAACCCCAGCGGCACCCCGCCGGAGTTCGGCATCGCCGTCCTGGCCTTCGGCACCATCGTGTCGTCGATCATCGCGATGGCCATCGCCGTCCCGATCTCGGTCGGCATCGCCCTGTTCATCACGCACTACGCGCCGCGCAAGCTGGGCGGCGCCATCGCGTACGTGATCGACCTGCTCGCCGCCGTGCCCTCGATCGTCTACGGCCTGTGGGGCGCGCTCTTCCTCGTGCCGCACATGGACGGGCTCTTCGGCTGGCTGGACGAGTACCTCGGCTGGACCGGGATCTTCGAGTGGAGCGGCGGAGCGCCGCGCTCGCTGCTCACCGTGGGCATCCTGCTCGCGATCATGATCCTGCCGATCATCACCAACGTCAGCCGTGAGGTCTTCCGGCAGGTCCCGCGCATGCACGAGGAGGCCGCCCTGGCCCTGGGCGCCACCCGCTGGGAGGTCATCCGGATGTCGGTGATCCCCTTCGGCCGCTCCGGCATCATCTCCGCCTCGATGCTCGGCCTCGGGCGCGCGCTCGGCGAGACGATGGCCGTGGCCATGGTCCTCTCGCCGACCTTCGACATCAACGCCAGCCTGCTCGACCCGGGCGGCGGCACCTTCGCCCAGAACATCGCCAGCAAGTTCAACGAGGCGACCGTGATGGGCCGGGACGCGCTGATCGCCTCCGGTCTGGTGCTGTTCGTCATCACGCTGCTGGTCAACGGCGGTGCCCGCATGATCATCGCCCGCCGCAAGGAGTACTCGGGGGCCAACGCATGAGCCACGCAACCCTTACCCCGAAGAGCCGCAGCTCCCTGCGCGGCGCCACCCTGCCCAAGTGGTTCCCGTGGGCCGTCGCGGCCGGCGCGACCGCCGCCGGCCTCGGCATCAGCGCCGCGGCCGGGCTGAACAGCAGCATCCAGTGGGCCCTGATCGCCGTGGTCCTCTTCGTCGGCGGCACCTACGCCATCTCGGCGCGGATCGAGGGCGGGCGGCAGGCCAAGGACCGGGTCGCGACCAGCATGGTCTGGGTCGCGTTCCTGCTGGCCCTGATCCCGCTGCTGTCCCTGATCTGGGAGACCGTCAAGCAGGGCGTGAAGGTCCTCGACGGCTACTTCCTCACCCACTCGATGGGCGTGGTCGCCGACAGCGAGCCCGGCGGCGGCATCTACCACGCCATCCTCGGCACCCTGGAGCAGGTCGGCCTCGCCACCCTGTTCTCCGTGCCGGTGGGTGTGCTCACCGCGATCTACCTGGTCGAGTACGGACGCGGGCGGCTGGCCAAGGCGGTCACCTTCTTCGTCGACGTCATGACGGGCATCCCGTCGATCGTCGCGGGTCTGTTCATCCTCAGCCTGTGGGTGCTGATCCTGGACATGGGCCCCTCCGGCATCGCCGGTTCGTTCGCCCTGTGCATCCTGATGATCCCGGTGGTCGTCCGCTCCACCGAGGAGATGCTCAAGCTCGTCCCCAACGAGCTGCGCGAGGCGTCGCTGGCGCTCGGCGTGCCGAAGTGGCGCACCATCCTGAAGGTCGTCCTGCCGACGTCGATCGGCGGCATCGTCACCGGCGTCATGCTGGCCGTCGCCCGCATCACCGGTGAGACGGCGCCCGTGCTGCTGCTGGTCTGGGGCACGGACTTCATCAACGCGAACCCGTTCCAGGACCCGCAGGAATCGCTGCCGATGTACATCTACCTCCAGTACAACGCCGGCTCGGATCCCGCGTACGACCGTGCCTGGGCGGCGGCCCTGACGCTCATCGCCTTCATCATGATCCTCAACCTGGTGGCCCGCGGCATCGCGCGCTGGAAGGCCCCGAAGACGGGTCGCTGACGCGGCCAGAGCAAGAACAGTCAGCGACCCGGACACGCGAAAGAAGAAGTGATACCCATGGCCAAGCGCATAGATGTCAGCGGCCTCAACGCCTACTACGGCTCCTTCCTGGCCATCGAGGACATCTCGATGACCGTCGAGCCCCGCTCCGTGACGGCCTTCATCGGCCCGTCCGGCTGCGGCAAGTCCACCTTCCTGCGCACGCTCAACCGCATGCACGAGGTCACGCCCGGCGGGCGGGTCGACGGCAAGGTCATGCTGGACGACGAGAACCTCTACGGCGCGGGCATCGACCCGGTGGCCGTGCGCCGCGAGGTCGGCATGGTCTTCCAGCGCCCGAACCCGTTCCCGACCATGTCGGTGTACGACAACGTCGCGGCCGGCCTGAGGCTCAACGGCAAGTACAAGAAGTCCGAGATGGACGACGTCGTCGAGAAGTCGCTGCGCGGCGCCAACCTCTGGAACGAGGTGAAGGACCGCCTGAACAAGCCGGGCTCCGGCCTCTCCGGCGGTCAGCAGCAGCGCCTGTGCATCGCCCGCGCCATCGCGGTCGAGCCGAACGTCCTGCTCATGGACGAGCCCTGCTCCGCCCTGGACCCGATCTCCACCCTCGCCATCGAGGACCTGATCGGCGAGCTGAAGGAGCGCTTCACGATCGTCATCGTGACGCACAACATGCAGCAGGCGGCGCGCGTCTCCGACCGCACGGCCTTCTTCAACCTGGCGGCGGTCGGCCAGCCCGGCAAGCTGATCGAGATCGACGAGACGGAGCGCATCTTCTCCAACCCGTCGGTCCAGGCCACGGAGGACTACATCTCGGGCCGCTTCGGCTAGGCCCCACCCCCGATCCCCTCGCGGTGCTGCATGGCGGTGCCACCGCGAGGAGCACAAAGGGCCCGCCCCCGGATTCCGGGGGCGGGCCCTCTCATCTTCTGGCGCAGCGGCGCCCCGCGGCGCCGGGCCGTGTCACCCACCCCGGGGCGACACCGGCACCGGGCACCGCCTAGAGGAACACCAGATTCACGATCCAGAACGACACCGCGGCCACCACCGCCGCCGCCGGCATCGTGATGAACCACCCCACGATGATGTTCCGCGCGACACCCCACCGCACGGCGTTCACCCGCTTCGTGGCCCCCACACCCATGATCGACGACGTGATGACATGCGTCGTCGAGATCGGCGCGTGGAACAGGAACGCCGACCCGAACATGATCGACGCCCCCGTCGTCTCCGCGGCGAACCCCTGCGGCGGATCCAGCTCGATGATCTTCCGCCCCAGCGTCCGCATGATCCGCCAGCCCCCCGCGTACGTCCCCGCGGACAGCATCAGCGCACACGCCACCTTCACCCACACCGGGATGGGATCGCCGTAGTCCTCGACGTCGGCGATGACCAGCGCCATCACCACGATGCCCATCGTCTTCTGCGCGTCCTGGAGCCCGTGCCCGAGCGCCATACCCGCCGCCGACACCGTCTGCGCGATACGGAAGCCCCGCTTCGCCTTGTGCGGATTGGCCCGCCGGAAGATCCACATGATGGCCGTCATCACCAGGTAACCGGCGACCAGACCGATCACGGGCGACACGAACATCGGGATGACGATCTTGTCGACGACCCCGTGCCAGTACACGGTCGTGCTCCCGGCCAGCGCCGCGCCCACCATGCCGCCGAACAACGCGTGCGAGGACGACGACGGCAGCCCGAAGTACCAGGTGATCAGGTTCCAGACGATGGCGCCCACGAGCGCCGCGAAGAGGATGCCCATCCCCTTCGAGCCCTCGGGCGTCTCGATCAGCCCCTCGCTGACGGTCTTGGCGACCCCGGAACCGAGGAACGCCCCGGCGAGGTTCATGACGGCGGCCATCGCGAGCGCCGCCCGGGGCGTCAGCGCACGCGTCGACACGGACGTGGCGATCGCGTTCGCCGAGTCGTGGAAGCCGTTGGTGTACGTGAAGAAGAGCGCGACCCCGATGGTCACGACCAGTGCGAAGGTGTCCATGAAGGGGTCAGGACTCCTTGACCGCGATGGTCTCCACCGTGTTCGCCACGTGCTCGAACGCGTCGGCCGCTTCCTCGAGCACGTCGACGATCTGCTTCAGCTTCAGCACCTCGATGGCCTCGTACTTGCCGTTGAAGAGGTGGGCGAGCAGCTTGCGGTGGATCTGGTCGGCCTGGTTCTCGAGCCGGTTGACCTCGATCCAGTACTCGGTGAGGTTGTCCATGGTCCGCAGGTTCGGCATGGCCTCGGCGGTCAGCTCCGCCGCCCGCGCCAGCACCTCGATCTGCTGCTCGACGCCCTTGGGCAGTTCCTCGACGTTGTAGAGGACGACCAGGTCGACGGCCTCCTCCATGAAGTCCATGATGTCGTCGAGGGAGGAGGCGAGGTTGTAGATGTCCTCGCGGTCGAAGGGCGTGATGAACGAAGAGTTCAACTGGTGGAAGATCGCGTGCGTGGCGTCGTCACCGGCGTGTTCGGCGGCCCGCATACGCTCTGCGATCTCGGCCCGGGCGGAAGCGTCCGCCCCGAGCAGTTCCATCAGGAGTTTCGAGCCCGTGACGATGTTGTCCGCGGATGCGGCGAACATGTCGTAGAAGCTCGTCTCCCTGGGGGTCAGACGAAAGCGCACGTGGGGTCCTCGGGGTGCATCGGTTTCGGTCAGGCTGATGCTAGGCGCATCATCCGGCCACGGCTAACGGGCCGTCCCCCAGTGTCGCCCATCAGGAAGACTGATGAGCAGGGGGGCGACACCCGGGCCGCTGCCCAGGATTTCCTCCCGAGGGCCCCTTACCCCGCAAAGTTCGTTACCATATACCCGCCAGGGGTATATGTCCGCTATCTGCCCAATCTCCACAGGAGGACGCGATGACGACCACTGAGGCCGGCGCTGGTGCGCCCTCCCCCGCCGTCGACGAGGTGGCCGGGGTGGAGACGGACGGCACCGACGTCGTGACCGACCACGACCGCGGGGTGCACGGGTACCACAAGCAGAAGGACGAGCACCTGAAGCGACTGCGCCGCATCGAGGGCCAGATCCGCGGCCTGCAGCGCATGGTCGACGAGGACGTCTACTGCATCGACATACTCACCCAGGTCTCGGCCTCCACGAAGGCCCTGCAGTCCTTCGCCCTGCAGCTCCTGGAGGAGCACCTGCGCCACTGCGTCGCCGACGCCGCCGTCAAGGGCGGGGACGAGATCGACGCGAAGGTGGAGGAGGCCACGAAGGCGATCGGCCGCCTGCTGCGCACCTGACCCCCGGCGTACGGGCCGGCGGCTCCTACCGGCCGGCCCCGGCGCCCCGGCGCTCCCCGGCGCCCCGGCGCTCCTCGGCCACCCGCAGCACCTCGTCGATGCTCTCCAGGCTGAGGCGCTCCCGAGCGGCGGACGCCGCGATGATCAGCTCGCCGCACAGCTCGATCTCGGCGAGGGCCACGTGGTCCTGAACCGCCGTACCGCCGATCGGAGCCACACGCGTCACCTCGTCTCTGCCGTCACCGACTTCCTAGAGTAGGGAGCGGCCTACACACCGCGCATGGCACGGAAGGGCTAGTTCTTGCCGCCCGTCCCTCCGCCCGGCCCCACGGCGATCTTGCCGGCGTAGATGTCGGCGTCGTCCGGCAGCCGTACGCGGACGGCGGCGCCGAAATCGTAGAGCAGCGTCGTGGAGGCGACGTCGACGGTGCCCTCGTCCCGCCCGTTGACGAAGCTGAAGCGGTGCCGCACCTTGCGGACGCGGCCCTCGTCGTCGACGTAGGCGTCGAAGGGCACCTCGGCGGTGGCGAAGCCGTCGGCCGCCGCGGCCAGTGCCTCCCGGTTGTCCTCGGACGCGCCCCGCGCCGCCCGCGCCAGGTCGGCGGTCCCCCGGTAGTGCCGCACCTCGGCGCCCCCGACCTCGGTCCGCCCCACGTACGTCGCCGTCCGCGTCCCGCGCAGCACCTCGGCCGCGGCGAAGGGGTCCGTCGCCCCGCCGGTCACCAGATTCCCGTCGGAGAGCGAGGCGGTTTCCACCCGCACCCACTTGTCGTCGGGCACACCGGCGCCCCGGTTCTTCATGAACAGGGCGCCCGGCGCGAGTAGCTCGGTGATCGGCCGGTGCTCGCTCGTCCCCGCCGGGTCCTGCGGCAGCCGCACCTCCAGCCGCCCGAAGCGCCGCTCGAAGTCGTAGACGCCCTCGCCCCGGATGGTCACCCGCGTGCCGCCGCTGGCCATCTCCATGGCGGTGCGCGCCCTGGCGCTCCCGGCGGCCACCAGCCGGTCGGCGGCCCGGTGCAGCACGGCGACCGGGTCGCCGGCGCCCTGCCCCTGGACGGCGGCGCCCTGCCCGGAGCACGCGCCGGCGGCCAGCCACACGCCGAGCACGCCCCCGGCGGCGGCGAGGCCGCCGGCCACCCTCCTGCCCCTCCGCTCCCGCTCCCACCCGACCATCGCCACCTACCCCAGCCGTCACGCCCGCTCCGGACCCCCTGCCGACCCGGTTAACGAGGGGCAGGTGACGCCGGTAACGTGGACGGCGTGGCGCAGCAGGACGGTCTCGAAGTCCCCGGGGAAGCCCCCGGACAACCGGAACACCTCACGACGACGGTCGAACAGGGCCGCTTCTGCCTGGCCCGCTGCTCCTGCGGCTGGCGGGGGCCGGCCCGCAGGGCCAGAAGCCAGGCCCGCACGGACGCGAAAACGCACACGGCCGCCTGACAGACGGCCGTGTGCGTCTTGACTCGTGACCAGTAGCCAGTAGCTACTGGCTACTGGCTACTGGCTACTGGCTACTGGCTACTGGCTACTAGGACAGCGTCCGCCCCCTAGGCGGCGAGGTCCCGCTCCCCCGTCTCGGCACTCTCGGCGCGCGCCCCCGGGATCACGGCGCTCCGCCCGGCGGCACCGCCTCGCCCCCGCGCCCGCACCAGCCAACCCACCCGGGGCGACCGCTCGACCGCCCGCGTCAGCGGCGTCAGCAGCGCCATGGCGACCGGCGACAGCAGCAGCGCGACCGCCGTGCCGAGCGCGAACCCGCCGATGACGTCCGTCGGGTAGTGCACGCCCATGTAGACCCGGATGAAGCCGCCGAACAGCGCCAGCACGATCGCGCCGAGCCCGAACTTCCGGTTGGCGACGAACAGGGCGACGGCGAGGGCCATGCACAGCGTGGCGTGGTCGCTGACGAACGAGAAGTCGTCCTTGCCCGCGACCAGCACCTCCAGCCCGTCATGGGTCTTGAACGGCCGCGGCCGCTCCACGAAACCCCGTATCGGCACGTTGACCAGGACCGCGACACCGGCCGCGAGCGGCGCCCACACCAGGGCCGCCACGCTCGAGGCGGCGTCCTCTCCGCCCCGGCGCCGCACACCCCACCAGCACCACAGCACCAGCAGCACGATCGCGAACAGCAGTCCGTACTCACCGACGAACTCCATGACCCGGTCGAACCAGTGCGGTGCGTCCTTGGCCAGGCCGTTGATGTCGTAGAGCAGCTCGACGTCGGGGTTCGACCCGGATTCGGCGAGTCCAGCCATGGTGCTGCGGCCCCTTCGTCATGTCCTGCGGCGCATCGAGCGCACGCCTTTCCTCTGCCACCCCCGTGGTCGTAGATCCGCCGGGACGCGTCCCGTCCCGCACACCTACACGCCAACAGGAACGCACGGTCCCCGTTGATACGTTCCACACTCCACTGAATGATCACGCAGACGTTATCGAAGAGAGATACGTCGTCGCAGCTCAGGGCAGGGGTTCACGCTGCGTCCAAACCATCGCATTCACACCGTCGTGGGCAACGCTTTCGCGCCATCTTCGGTCACCCGGGTCGCCCCGAAGTAGTCCGGCGTGTCGATCGGATCGAAGCGGATCACGGCACCCGTGCGCGGGGCGTCGATCATGTAACCGCCGCCGACGTAGATGCCCACGTGCCGGATCGCCCGCGAGTTGGTCAGGTCGTCCGAGAAGAACACCAGGTCCCCGGGGAGCAGTTCCTCCCGGCTCGGATGCGGGCCCGCGTTGTACTGGTCGTTGGCCACCCGCGGCAGCTCGATCCCCACACTCTCGTACGCCGCCTGCGTCAGCCCCGAGCAGTCGAACCGCCCGCCCTGACTGGCCGTACCCGTACCGCCCCACAGATAGGGCGTCCCGAGCTTCTCCTGCGCGTAGGCGATGGCCCCGGCGGCCTGCTCGGAGGGGTCGACGCGGCCCTCGGGGGCCGCGAAGCTCTTCTCCAGGCTCCGGATGACCTTGACGTAGTTCTGCGTCTCCTTGTACGGCGGCACGCCCTGGTACTGGATGACCGCGCCGGCCCCCGCGTTGTAGGAGGCCAGCATGTTCTCGGTCGGGTTGCCGGGCACGTCCTTCACGTACGACGCGAGCGTGCAGTCGTACGACGCCGCCGACGGGATGGCGTCCGCCGGGTCCCAGACGTCCCGGTCACCGTCCCCGTCGCCGTCGATCCCGTGCGTGGCCCACGTCCCCGGGATGAACTGCGCTATCCCCTGCGCGGCGGCGTGGCTCTGGGCCTTCGGGTTGAAGCCACTCTCCTGGTAGAGCTGGGCGGCGAGCAGCGCGGGGTTGATGGCGGGACAGAGATTGCCCCACTTCTGCACCAGCGCCTGGTACGCCGCGGGCACCGACCCCTTGGCCAGCCTCTTCGACCCGCCCCCGATGCCGTTGGCCAGATTGCCGGCGACCACGTAGACGCCCACGACGAGCAGCATCACGAAGCCCATGCCGAGGGCGACCGCGGCACCGGCCCCGACCCACAACTTCCGCATGGCCCAACCCTCCCCCATGTCCGGGCCGTTCAATAACACTTTCCGGCCATGTCGCGGCCCGAAGGCCCGTCATTTTCGATCACGGCGCAGAAGGGCCCAACGAAACAACCACACGACAGGTTGCGCTCCAGCCTCATTGCCCGGAGTAACCTACCGTGATACACAGAGTGACCATACGACTCATCGCATACCGGTCCGCACGGCCCTCCTAAGGGCCGGCGCGGGCCGGTGGCAAGCTATCCGTACGAAACCTGCCAATCAATGACGCCAAGTCGACATACGGCGGCGGATTTGTCGGCGACAATGAGGCCTGACCTCTGCACGTCCGCAGAGGATGCGGAACTACCCAACAGGGGCGGTGACTTACATGCTCTTTGCGGCCGACGAGGGAGACATCAACACCATCATCGGGGGGATCGCTCCGGACTGGGGCCCCTTCGGTGCGCTGGGGGCCGAGGCGAAGACGATGGTCCAGGTCGTCATGGCCGTCGCCATCCTGCTCTGCCTCGGCATCGCCATCTGGGGCGCGGCCAAGCAGCGCATCGGCGCCACGGCCCTCCGCGACACCTTCAGCGCGGAGCAGGGCAAGGGCCTCATCATCGCGGGCCTGACGGGCGTGTTCATCATCGGCTCCCTCGGCACGCTCTTCACCATCGTGTACGGGATGGCCGTATAGCCGCACTCACGTCCGTCCCTCACCCTCCACCCCACCCGCCCGTCGTGCCAACCGGCTGAGGTTGCGTTTCCCTGATGTCGAGTCACCACACCGCGCCCGCGCGGGAACCAGCACGGCTACCGTCGTACTTCTACGGCAGGCACGACGTCGAGGGGGCGTACGCGGCATGAGTCTCGGAGACGACCACCAGTCCTCCGGCGGTCACGGCGGCATGAGCGGGACGCGGGTGCGGCTGCCCGAGGAGGAGGGCGGTCACCGACGCGGCGGACGTTCGTCGTCCAGAAGCCTGGTCACCGTGGTCGGCGTCGTCGTCCTCCTCATCGCCGCGATCGCCTTCGCGAACCGTGGAGGAGACGAGTCCGATTCCTCCGACGCGGCGGCGGACAAGCCGAAGACGTCCTCGACGGCCCCCTCGGGGACGGCCCCGGTCCAGTCGGGCTTCGCCCACGACGAGCAGGGCGCGCAGAGCGCGGCGGCGAACTACGCGGTGACTCTCGTCTCGGCGGACATCCTCAAGCCGTCACGCCGGGCAGAGATCGTTCGGCAAGTCTTCGTGGACGACAAGCAGGCCGCTCTCACGGACAAGTTCAACACGGCGTACAGCAGAGAGTTCCTGAGCAGCATCGGCCTGGACGAGAGCGGCAACGCGGCACGGGGCAGCACCTATGTCTCCCGGACCATGCCGATCGGCACCAAGGCCACCCAGTACTCCGACACCGCCGCCACCGTGGAGGTCTGGTGCACAGGCGTCTTCGGCACCGCGGGCGAGAAGACCACCAGGCCCGTGACCAGTGACTGGTTCACGCTGACCCTTCAGCTCCGCTGGGTGGGCGACGACTGGAAGGTCGAGAGCTTCTCCCAGAAGGACGGCCCCGCGCCTGTCCCCGGGGACAACAAGGCGTCCAACGCCGACGAGATGTCCAAGGCCGTCCAGGAGTACGGAGGGTTCACGTATGCCCGCTGAACAGCGCCGCGTACTCGGGGTCACCGCGGCCCTGGCCGCCGTGCAGACCACGCTTGTCCTGCTGGCGACCCGCGCCGCCGCCGCACCGACACCGTCGCCGACCCCCTCGGACGACAACTGCGACCTCATCGTCGGCCCCGCCAAGGACTACTGCGAAGACGGCGAGTCCGGCGCCGGCTCCACCGGTGGCGGCGGAGCCGACGCCCCCGGTATCTCCTCCACCCTCGACCCCCTCTCCTCCCTCGCCAAGGGCTGCGCCGACGCCGCCGCGTGGACCGTCGACAAGCTCAGCGCCGCCGTCGAGGACACGGCGAACGTCGACTTCACCAACCCGAAGTTCCTCCAGCAGTACGCCGTCGTCTTCGCGGCGTCGACGATCCTCACGCTCGTCCTGTGGCTCCTCGCCGTGGCGAAGCGAGCCGTGCGCGGCGTCCCCCTCAGTACCGCGCTCTCCGAGGCCATCGGGTTCCTCTGGCTCACCGTCCTGGCGTCGGCGTTCACGCCGCTGATCCTCTACACGGTCGTCTCGGCGACCGACGGCGTCACCGACGTCCTCGCCAAGACCACCGGCGACCAGACGGACACGTTCTTCGGCACGTTCTCCGGCGCCCTGAAGAAGGGCGAGGACATCGGCGGCGGACCGATCATGCTGATCGTCGTCTCCCTGGTGTCGATCCTCGCCGCCGGCGTCCTCTGGCTGGAACTCGTCATCCGCGCCGCCCTGCTCTACGTCGGCGCCCTGCTCGGCACCGTCGTCTACGCCGGCCTGGTCGACAAGAACCTGTGGGGTCACGTCCGCCGCTGGGCCGGGATCATGATCGCGGTGATCCTGGTGAAGCCCGTCATCGTCATCGTGCTCGGGCTCGCCGGGGCGCTCTCCGCCGACGACGGGCCGGACGCCTTCTCCGCCGTCGTCTCCGGCCTCGCGATCATCCTGCTCGCCATCTTCGCGTCCGCGATGATCTACCGCTTCGTCCCCGGCTTCGGCGACGAGATCGCCAACGGCCGCAACAACCGCATCATGCAGGGCGCCGAGGGCAAGGCCGCCGCCGTGATCAGCTCCCCGGCGAACCTGGTCGCCCAGGGCATCAGAACCCACAGCACCCGCCACAACGGCGACAGCGGCGGCGGCCAGGGCGGCGGTTCCGGCGCCTCCGCGTCCCGTCCCTCGAACCCCGCCTCCGGCGGAGTCGCCGCGCACAGCACGCGCCCCTCGAACGGCGGCGGCGGAACTGTCCCCTCCGCCGCACCCGCACCGCGCTCCGGCAGCCCGGTGAACACCCCTCACGCCAGCAACACCCGCAACAGCAGCACCAAGAGCACAGGAGGTGACGGGCGTTGACGACCGAGTCCCACGTGTCCCATCCGGTCACGCCCCGCCGTACGTATCTCATCGGCCGGGCCCGGCCGAACGCGATCGTCGGCCGCAACCGCGAGACCGGTGAGATCGCGCTGATCGTCGTCGGCGCGTTCCTCGGCATGATGTGCGGGCTCCTCGTCCCCGTCCTGTCCCTGCGCATCGTGCTGCTCGTCGGCTTCCCCATGCTCGCGCTGGCCGCCGTCTACGTGCCGTACAAGCACCGGACGTTCTACAAGTGGTTCGAGATCAACCGCAGCTACAAGCGGACCCTGCGCAACGGCACCACCTACCGCTCCGGCGTCATCGAGGCCGGCACCCGGCTCGACGGCCGTGAGGTCGAGGTCGGCCCGCCGCCCGGCATCGGCCGGATCACCTGGCTGGCCGCGCCGTTCGGGCCGGACGAGATCGCCGTGCTGCTGCACGCCGACCGCAAGACGGTGACGGCCGCGATCGAGATCGAGGGACCCGGCGTCGGCCTGCGCGACTCCGAGGACCAGGAAGCCCTGGTGGACCGCTTCGGCACGCTGCTCAAGCACGTGGCCAACGGCGACGGCTTCGTCACCCGCATCCAGATGCTGGCCCGCACCCTCCCGGCCGACCCCGACGCGCACGCCAAGGACGTCGCCCAGCGCGGCGACGACAAGTCACCGGCGTGGCTCCAGCAGTCGTACGACCAGCTCCAGTCGATGGTGTCGACCAGCAGCGAGCAGCACCGCGCCTATCTCGTCGCCTGCATGCACTACACCCGCGAGCTGGCGGCCGAGGCCAACGCCATGGCCCGCGCCGCCCGCCCGCAGAACGGGCGCAAGCTGGACCGGGACGCGGGTCTCGCGGTCGTCATGGCCCGCGAGCTGACCGACATCTGCTCGCGCCTCCAGGAGGCCGACATCCGGGTCCGCCAGCCGCTGGGCCAGGGCAGGCTCGCCTCCCTCATCCACGCCATGTACGACCCGGACCACCCCATCGACCACATCCAGGCGATGACCCAGCGCAACGCCTGGCCGGCCGAGCTGGACGCCATGGAGCCCACCTACCTCCAGGCGAAGACCCGGGAGTCCTCCACCCGCGCCCCGTGGTGCCACGCCACCGCCTGGGTGAAGGAGTGGCCGATGACCCCGGTGGGCGTCAACTTCCTGGCCCCCCTGCTCGTCCACACCCCGGACGTCATCCGCACGGTCGCCGTCACGATGGACCTCGAACCCACCGAGGTCGCCATCGAACGCATGCTGACCGAGAAGACCAACGACGAGGCCGAGGCCTCCCGCGCCGCCAAGATGAACCGCACCGTCGACCCGCGCGACATCGCCGCCCACGGCCGCCTGGACCAGCGGGGCGAGGACCTCGCCAGCGGCGCGGCCGGCGTCAACCTGGTCGGCTACATCACCGTCT
Organism: Streptomyces rochei; assembly: GCA_002155895.1. Lineage (GTDB taxonomy): Bacteria > Actinomycetota > Actinomycetes > Streptomycetales > Streptomycetaceae > Streptomyces > Streptomyces rochei. Next base: position 6,213 of record MUMD01000028.1, on the reverse strand, counting down.
CCTCCCGTTCCCCCGAGGCGCTGGCCCGCGACAAGCGGACGATAAGGGCCTCGGCCGGGAAGTCGTACCTGAAACTGGAGTGGTGCGACCGTGAGCACCACCGCGCCTTCGTGAACACACTTCCGTTCGCCACCGGCATCCGAAGGTAGGGGCTGAGCCTGATGCGGGACCCGCTGACCGTCCTCACCGACGCCTTCACGTCCTTCCTGTTCGGGAAGGTCGAGACGACCCGCCTGCCCGTCCGCACCTCCACGGGCCAGGCGCAGGCCGTCTACCTCCCCACCGCCGCGCCCGGCCTCGGCGACTCCGGCGTGATCATCGGCCGCGAGGTCTACTCCGGCAAGGGCTACATCTACGACCCCTTCCAGCTCTACGGCCAGCAGCTCCCCGCCCCGCACTGGCTGGTCCTCGGCGAGTCCGGAAACGGCAAGTCGGCGCTGGAGAAGACGTACGTCCTGCGACAGCTCCGCTTCCGCGACCGCCAGGTCGTCGTGCTGGACGCCCAGGGCGAGGACGGCGTCGGCGAGTGGAACCTCATCGCCGAGGAGCTGGGCATAACGCCCATCCGCCTCGACCCGATGGCCGCCCTGGACCACGGCATCCGGCTCAACCCCCTCGATCCGGCGATCACCACGACGGGCCAGCTCGCGCTGCTCCGCACGATCATCGAGGTCGCGATGGGCCACGGCCTCGACGAGCGCTCCGGCTTCGCGCTCAAGGTCGCGCACGCCTACGTCAACGAGACCATCGTCGAACGCCAGCCGGTCCTCACCGACATCGTCGAGCAGCTCCGCCACCCCGAGCCGGAGTCCGCCGAGGCGATGAACGTCGCCATAGACGACGTACGGGCGTGGGGTCTGGACGTGGCGCTGGTCCTCGACCGCCTCGTCGACGGTGACCTGCGCGGCATGTTCGACGGCCCGACCACGGTCGGCATCGACCTGGACGCGCCGCTCATCGTCTTCGACCTCTCCCACATCGACCGCAACTCCATCGCCATGCCGATCCTCATGGCGATCGTCGGCGTCTGGCTGGAGCACACCTGGATCCGCCCCGACCGGAAGAAGCGCATCTTCCTCGTCGAGGAGGCCTGGCACATCATCAACAGCCCGTTCGTGGCGCAGCTGTTCCAGCGGCTGCTGAAGTTCGGGCGCCGGCTGGGTCTGTCGTTCGTGGCGGTGGTGCACCATCTGTCGGACGTCGTCGACGGGGCCGCGGCACGGGAGGCGGCGGCGATCCTGAAGATGGCCTCCACCCGGACCATCTACGCCCAGAAGGCCGACGAGGCACGGGCCACCGGACGCGTCCTGGGCCTGCCGCGCTGGGCCGTGGAGATCATCCCGACCCTCACGCCCGGCATCGCGGTCTGGGACGTCAACGGCAACGTCCAGGTGGTCAAGCACCTGATCACGGAGACCGAACGCCCGCTGGTCTTCACCGACCGCGCGATGACCGAGTCCTCCTCCGACCTCCACGACGACGCCCTGCGCGCCGCCGAGCTGGAGGCCGAGGAGAGGGCGGCGGCCTTCATGGAGCAGCACATCGGCGACTCGTCGGAATCGACGGTGGCCTAGGCGAGGGGGAGGCACGGGGCAGATGAGACCGGACGACCAGCGGCGGGACGGCCAGGGCGGCATCCCGGACGGCCTGTTGATCGGCATACTCGCCTTTCTGCTCGGCATGACCGTGCTGGTGTGGACGGCGACCGGTCTCGCCGCCCTGTTCGCCCACGGCGCCTGGCCCTCCGGCGTCACCTTCACGGGCACCCCCCTGGCCATGCGCCATCTGGTCGCCCAGCCGCACGACATCGCCGGCGCCTGGCCGGACACCCCCGCCTCCGACCTCTCGGGGTACGGGCTGTTCTGGGGGCTGTTCATCGGCCAGCTGATGGTGCTGGTCGTGCTGACCGTGTTCGTGCTGGGCACGGTGGCCCGCTGGCGTGCGGTACGGCAGCGGCGGCGGGCCGAAGGGAGAGCGGCCGCGGCCGCACCACTGCCGGAGCCAACGCCGACGCCGGCACCGGAGCAGGTGCACGAGGTACCGACCCCGAGAGCGCCCCGGCAGTCCGCCCCCGCACCCGCGGCCGTACCCGCGGAAGAACCCGCACGCGCGGAAGAGCCCCCCGCCCCCGTGGCCGCAGGCAGACGGGTGGCCGGATGGGAAAGCCGCCGCACCGAGGCCGGGATCCACTACGGCCCCCCGGACTCCCGTCTCCGGACCGCCGCCGACGCCCTGCGCGAAGCGGAGGGCGCCGCCCTCGTCATCACCTCCAGCCCGGCCCTCTGGTCGGACACCAAGGACGCCCGCGCGAAACTCGGCCCCTGCCACCTCTACGACCCCGAGCACCTGTGCGACACCCCGGCCCGCCTGCACTGGTCCCCCACCAGCGGCTGCGAGGACAGAGGGACGGCCACGGCCCGGGCGGCGGCCCTCCTGGCGCCGGTCCGCCCCACCGCCCGGCTCGACCAGGCCCTCGGCGACACCGCCGAACTCCTGCTGCGCAGCTACCTCCACGCGGCGGCCATCGACGGCCGCACGGTCCGCCACGTCCACCGCTGGGCTCAGGGCCTGCAGATCCAGGACGCCGTACGCGTCCTGCGCACCAACCCCAAGGCCGCACCCGGCGCGGCGGGCGAGCTGGAGGGAGCCCTGACCGCCCACCCCGACCGCCGGGACATGGCACAGCAGCTGACCACCCGGGCGCTGGCCGCCCTCTCGACGGTCAACATCCGCGAAGCCTGCACTCCCAACCGAACTGATGCCCTCGCCCTGGATTCCTTCGTGCACGAACAGGGAACGCTTTACGTGGTGGGTGAATCCATCGAGGATCCTCGGACGAGCCCCGGCGCGATGCCGCTGCTGACGGCGCTCGTCTCAAGCGTGGTCGAGAGCGGCCGGCGCATGGCCGAACGGTCATCCTCCGGTCGCCTCGACCCACCACTCACTCTGATCCTGGACGACGTGGCCGCCGTGGCGCCGCTCCCCCAGCTGCCGGAGCTCCTGGCCACCGGCGCGGACCTGGGCCTGCCCACCGTGGCCCTGCTCCGCTCCCGCGAACAGGCCCGCGCCCGCTGGCCCCACGACGAACTGCCCGTCTGACCCGCCGCCCGCCGCCCGCCGCAAGGCGGTCCCACGTCAGCGCTCGACCGCGAACTCCAGCTCGACCTCGCCGGGCTCCCCGCCCTCCAGCGGCACCGTCCGCCCGCTCGGCGCGAACCCGGCCTTCCGGTAGGCGGCCTGCGCCCGCCCGTTGTCCGGGTGGACGATGAGCCGTACCCGCTCCAGCCCGCGCGCCCACGACCACTCCAGTCCGGCGTCGAACAGGGCCTTGGTCAGTCCGCTCCCGCGCCACTCGCGCCGCACGAACACCCCGACCACGTGTCCTTGCCGCCGCTCCACCGGAAATCCGGCCCAGTCGGTCGTCCCCGCCTCCTCGACCAGCACGGTCAAGCTGCCCAGCCACAGCCCTTCCGGGTCCTCCGCGACGATCTGCTGCGCCCCCACCGCGCCCTCGGCCGCCTTGGCCGTCCGCTCCTGCCAGTAGGAGTCCGGCCGGCCCACGGCGTCGTCGTACGTCTCCAGGAACGCGAGGTGCGCCAGCGGGTCCCGCAGGGCACGCAGCCGCAGCTCCTTCACGGCGGGCCACTCGTCGGCGCGTATGGAGCGGATCACGTAGTCACCGGGGACCGAGGCACTCATGCGGGTCACCGTAATACCCCGGTACTACGGCCCTCACCTGATATACGGCCCCGAGAAGGACGCCCGTCGCGCCCGGACGCACGACGATGAGCGGATGGAGCACCTGAGCGAAGAGAAGGCGGCCGATCCCCTCACCGAGCACGCCCAACGCCTGGTCCGCCGGGTCCGTGCCTTCGACCGCCGCCGACCGCTCGTCTGGGACCTGCTCCTGACCGGCTTCTGGATGACGGCCGCCCTGATCGACTACAGCGGCGGCGGCTGGCGCAGCATCGCCCACAACCTCGATGTGCCCGGTCCGCTGCTGCTCGCCATGAGCCTGGGTTTCACGATCCCGCTCCTGTGGCGCCGCACGCACCCGGCGGCCGTCCTGCTCGCGATGGTCCCGGTCGCCCTCGTCAACGCCTGGACCGGCGCCATCCTCCAGGCCGCCATGCTCCAGTTGCTCGTCGTCTTCCACATCGCCCTGCGCCTGCCCCTGCGCGCCCTGTGCTGGGCCACACCCCTGGTGCTGGCGCAGGTCCTCGTGACGGGGCTGCGCCACGGCGAGAGCAGCGCCTCCTGGAACCAGCAGTTCGGCTCGCAGCTCCTCTCCCTCGGTGTGGCGGCCCTCATCGGCGTCACCGTCCGCACCCGGCGGAACTACACGGCCGCCCTGGAGGACCGCGCCCGTCGCCTGGAGACCGAGCGCGACCAGCAGGCGCGGATCGCCGCCGCCGCGGAACGCGCCCGCATCGCACGCGAGATGCACGACATCATCGGCCACAACCTCTCCGTCATCACGGGCCTGGCCGACGGCGGCCGGTACGCCGCCGCCAAGTCCCCGGAGCGCGCCGCCCAGGCCCTCGACGCGATCGGCAGCACCAGCCGCCAGGCCCTGGGCGAACTGCGTCGCCTCCTCGACGTCCTGCGCGAGGACGCGCCGGGCCGACCCCACTCCGCCGAACTGGCCCCCCAGCCCAGCCTCACCGACCTCGCGCCGCTCGTGGACGGAGTCCGCCGTGCGGGTCTGCCCGTGCGCACGACCGTGCACGGCCGCCCCGACCTCCCGGCGGGCCGCCAGCTAGCCGTCTACCGCGTGATCCAGGAAGCCCTGACCAACACCCTCAAGCACGCGGGCCCGGACGCCACCGCCGACATACAGCTCCGCTACGGCGAAGGAGGCTCGGTCACCCTCACGGTCACGGACACCGGCCGCGCCGTCCGGTCCGACAGCCCGGGCGACGGCCGCGGACTTCCCGGCATGCGCGAGCGGACGGCCCTGTACGGCGGCACACTTGAGGCCGGCCCACGCCCGCACCCCGAGCGGGGCTGGCGTGTCCACCTGCACCTACCGGAGGAAACACCGCAGTGACCACCGTCCTCATCGCCGACGACCAGCCCCTCCAGCGCTTCGGTTTCCGGATGCTCCTGGAGAGCCAGGACGACATGACGGTCGTGGGTGAAGCGGCCAACGGCGCGGAAGCCGCCCGTATGACGGCCGAACTCGCCCCCGACGTGGTCCTCATGGACGTCCGCATGCCCGGCCTGGACGGCATCGAGGCCACCCGCCGCATCATCGCGGGCGGCGGACGCACCCGGGTCCTCATCCTGACCACCTTCGACCTGGACGAGTACGCCTACGCCGGTCTGCGCGCCGGTGCCTCCGGTTTCCTCGTCAAGGACGCCCAGCCCGAGGAACTGCTCTCCGGCGTCCGAGCGGTGGCCACCGGCGACGCCGTGGTGGCCCCGAGCCTGACCCGCCGGCTGCTCGACGCCTACGTCCACCACCTGCCGGCCGCCGTACGGCCCGACGACTCACCGGACCCGCGGCTGGCCTCCCTCACCGAGCGCGAGCGTGAGATCCTCGAAGTCCTGGGGCAGGGCTGGACCAACACAGAAATAGCCGAACGCCTCCACCTCGCCGAATCGACGGTGAAGACACACGTGGGACGCATCCTCGCCAAGACGGGTTCCCGGGACCGCGTCCAGGCGGTCATCCTGGCCTACGACACCAAACTCGTGAAGCCGTCCTGAAACGCAGAATGCCCCGCACCGTTCCCGGTGCGGGGCATTCTCGTAATAATTGTTCGGCGGCGTCCTACTCTCCCACAGGGTCCCCCCTGCAGTACCATCGGCGCTGTAAGGCTTAGCTTCCGGGTTCGGAATGTAACCGGGCGTTTCCCCTACGCTATGACCACCGAAACACTATGAAACTGACAACCGCACCACACCCTGTGACAAGTGTGGGGTTGTTCGTGGTTTCAGAACCAACACAGTGGACGCGAGCAACTGAGGACAAGCCCTCGGCCTATTAGTACCAGTCAACTCCACCGGTTACCCGGCTTCCATATCTGGCCTATCAACCCAGTCGTCTACTGGGAGCCTTACCCTCTCTAGGAGGTGGGAGTCCTCATCTCGAAGCAGGCTTCCCGCTTAGATGCTTTCAGCGGTTATCCCTCCCGAACGTAGCCAACCAGCCATGCCCTTGGCAGAACAACTGGCACACCAGAGGTTCGTCCGTCCCGGTCCTCTCGT
>MUMD01000279.1 GCA_002155895.1 Streptomyces rochei | reverse complement strand
CAGGGCCGCGGCGGCGCCGAGATCTCCCACGTCTACCTCGGCGCCGCCGCGGCCCTGCGCAAGGACATCGCCCAGTGAGAACCGCACTCGTCATCGGCACCGGCCTCATCGGCACCTCGGCCGCGCTCGCGCTGACCCAGCGGGGCGTCACCGTCCACCTCGCCGACCACGACCCCGAGCAGGCCCGTACGGCCGCCGCACTGGGCGCCGGCACCGACGAGGCACCGGACGGGCCCGTCGACCTCGCGATCGTCGCCGCCCCGCCCGCACTCGTCGCCGACGTGCTCGCGGACGCCATGGGGCGCGGCGCCGCCCGCGGCTACATCGACGTGGCCAGCGTCAAGGGCGGCCCCCGGCGCGAGCTGGAGGCGCGCGGCCTCGACCTCTCCGCCTACATCGGCACACACCCCATGTCCGGCCGGGAGAAGTCCGGTCCGCTGGCCGCCACCGGCGACCTCTTCGAGGGCCGCCCGTGGGTGCTGACCCCGACCCGGGACACCGACACCGAGGTGTTGAACCTCGCGCTGGAGCTGGTCTCGCACTGCCGGGCGGTCCCCGTGGTGATGGACGCGGACGCCCACGACCGCGCCGTGGCCCTGGTCTCCCACATGCCCCACCTGGTCTCCAGCATGGTCGCGGCCCGCCTGGAGCACGCCGAGGAGGCCGCCGTACGGCTGTGCGGGCAGGGCATCCGCGACGTGACCCGGATCGCCGCCTCCGACCCGCGGATGTGGATCGACATCCTCTCCGCCAACCCCGGGCCGGTCGCCGACCTGCTCGGGGACGTCGCCGCCGACCTCGACGAGACCGTACGGGCCCTGCGTGCCCTGCAGTCCTCCGACGAGGTCGAGCGCCGCGAGGGCAGCGCCGGCATCGAGGCGGTGCTGCGGCGCGGCAACGCGGGGCAGGTGCGGGTCCCCGGCAAGCACGGCAGCGCGCCCCGCGTCTACGAGACGGTGGCGGTCCTCATCGACGACCAGCCCGGCCAGCTGGCCCGCATCTTCGCCGACGCCGGCCGGGCCGGGGTCAACGTCGAGGACGTGCGGATCGAGCACGCGACCGGGCAGCAGGCCGGTCTGGTGCAGCTCATGGTCGAGCCGAAGGCCGCCGCCGTGCTGACCGCGGCCCTCAAGGAGCGGGGCTGGGCGATCCGGCAGTGACCGCGGGCCCCGTACGGCTGCAAGAGGGGTCCTGCGCGCCCGGTAACCTTGTGCGGGACGCGTTCGCGTCCCGCACACCACCCACCGCACCGCACCAGGAAGGTGTCCCCTCGTGGAAAACGGCGCCGCCCCGACCGCCCCGGCCGTGATTGTCGCCATCGACGGCCCCTCCGGCACGGGCAAGTCGAGCACGTCGAAGGCCGTCGCCGCCCAGCTCGGCCTGAGCTACCTGGACACGGGCGCCCAGTACCGGGCGATCACCTGGTGGATGGTGACCAACGGCATCGACACCGACGACCCGCACGCGGTCGCCGCCGCGGCCGGCAAGCCCGAGATCGTCTCCGGCACCGACCCGGCCGCCCCCACCATCACCGTCGACGGCACGGACGTGGCCGGCCCGATCCGCACCCAGGAGGTCACCTCCAAGGTCAGCGCGGTCAGCGCCGTCCCCGAGGTACGGGCCCGGATCACCGAGCTGCAGCGCACCATCGCCGCCGGCGCCCCGCAGGGCATCGTCGTCGAGGGCCGCGACATCGGCACGACCGTGCTGCCGGACGCCGACCTGAAGATCTTCCTCACCGCCTCCGCCGAGGCCCGCGCCGCCCGCCGCAGCGGAGAGCTGAAGGGCGCCGACGTCAACGTCACCCGCGAGGCCCTGATCAAGCGGGACGCGGCCGACTCCAGCCGCAAGACCTCGCCGCTGGCCAAGGCCGACGACGCGGTCGAGGTGGACACCACCGAGCTCACCCTCCCGCAGGTCATCGAGTGCGTCGTCACCCTCGTCGAGGAGAAGCGGGCCGGGAAGTGACCGAAATCCCGTCGGCGCGGGGCGCCGAGGTCGGGCGGCGCATCGGCGTCGGACTGATGTACGGGCTGTGGAAGCCGCGCGTGCTGGGCTCCTGGCGGGTCCCCGCCACCGGCCCGGTCATCTACGCCGTCAACCACGCGCACAACATCGACGGCCCGATGGTCATGGGCGTCGCGCCCCGGCCGACGCACTTCCTGATCAAGAAGGAGGCGTTCGTCGGACCGCTCGGCCGCTTCCTGACCGGCATCGGCCAGCTGAAGGTCGACCGCCACTCCACCGACCGCACGGCCATCGCCCGCGCGCTGGGCGTGCTGGAGAACGGCGGCGTGCTGGGCATCTTCCCGGAGGGCACCCGGGGCGAGGGCGACTTCGCCTCGCTGCGCGCCGGCCTCGCCTACTTCGCGGTGCGCAGCGGCGCCCCGATCGTGCCGGTCGCGGTGCTGGGAAGCACCGACCGTCCCGGACGGTTGATAAAGGCGCTGCCTCCCCTGCGTTCCCGGGTCGACGTCGTCTTCGGCGACCCCTTCGACGCGGGTGACGGCAGCGGACGGCGCACCCGCAAGGCCCTGGACGAGGCCACCGAACGCATTCAGAAGCAGCTCACCGCCCACCTGGAAAACGCCAGGCGCCTCACCGGGCGCTGAGTGACACTTGAGTAGTGGATCACCCGTGAACAGGGGTTTCCACCGATCACCACGATGAACGAGGTACGGACTTCATGAACGACCACATCCACTCCGAGGGCTCGGGCGAGGAGCACGACCACGGGGCGCTCGGCGACGCCGAGTACGCGCAGTTCATGGAGCTGGCCGCCGAAGAGGGCTTCGACATCGAGGAGGTCGAGGGCGCGATCGAGGAGGCCGGGCACGGCCCGCTGCCCGTCCTCGCCGTCGTCGGCCGCCCCAATGTCGGCAAGTCGACCCTGGTGAACCGGATCATCGGCCGCCGCGAGGCCGTCGTCGAGGACAAGCCCGGCGTCACCCGTGACCGCGTCACCTACGAGGCCGAGTGGGCGGGCCGCCGCTTCAAGGTCGTCGACACCGGCGGCTGGGAGCAGGACGTCCTCGGCATCGACGCGTCCGTGGCGGCGCAGGCCGAGTACGCCATCGAGGCCGCCGACGCGGTGGTGTTCGTCGTGGACGCCAAGGTCGGCGCCACCGACACCGACGAGGCCGTCGTACGGCTGCTGCGCAAGGCCGGCAAGCCGGTCGTGCTGTGCGCCAACAAGGTCGACGGCCCGAGCGGCGAGGCCGACGCCTCCTACCTGTGGTCGCTGGGTCTGGGCGAGCCGCACCCCGTCTCCGCGCTGCACGGCCGCGGCACCGGCGACATGCTGGACAAGGTGCTGGAGGCGCTCCCCGAGGCCCCGGCACAGACCTTCGGCACCGCCGTCGGCGGCCCGCGCCGCATCGCCCTGATCGGCCGCCCCAACGTCGGCAAGTCCTCGCTGCTCAACAAGGTGGCCGGCGAGGAGCGCGTCGTCGTCAACGAGCTGGCCGGCACCACCCGCGACCCGGTCGACGAGCTGATCGAGCTGGGCGGGGTCACCTGGAAGTTCGTCGACACCGCGGGCATCCGCAAGCGCGTCCACCTCCAGCAGGGCGCCGACTACTACGCCTCGCTGCGCACCGCCGCCGCCGTCGAGAAGGCCGAGGTGGCCGTCATCCTCATCGACTCCTCCGAGTCGATCTCGGTCCAGGACCAGCGGATCGTCACCATGGCCGTCGAGGCGGGCCGCGCGATCGTCCTGGCCTTCAACAAGTGGGACACCCTCGACGAGGAGCGCCGCTACTACCTGGAGCGGGAGATCGAGACCGAGCTGGGCCAGGTGGCGTGGGCGCCGCGGGTCAACGTCTCGGCCCGCACCGGCCGGCACATGGAGAAGCTGGTCCCCGCGATCGAGACCGCCCTGGCGGGCTGGGAGACCCGGGTCCCGACGGGCCGGCTGAACGCCTTCCTCGGCGAGCTGGTCGCGGCCCACCCGCACCCGGTGCGGGGCGGCAAGCAGCCGCGCATCCTCTTCGGCACCCAGGCGGGCACCAAGCCGCCGCGGTTCGTGCTCTTCGCCTCCGGCTTCATCGAGGCGGGGTACCGCCGCTTCATCGAGCGCCGGCTGCGTGAGGAGTTCGGCTTCGAGGGGACGCCGATCCACATCTCCGTGCGGGTGCGCGAGAAGCGCGGCGCGAAGAAGAAGTAGCGGCCGCCGCGACCGCCGCGACGAGAGAGGGCGCCCCCCGTCGGGGGGCGCCCTCTCTCGTGGTCCGGGTGAGCCTCAGGCACCCGGACGCCGTGCCGGTGGCAGCGCGGCCGGGACGTGGTGCGTGCCGACGCGCTGCCACACCGACTGCTGGCCGACGCGGGCGCTCTGCGCGCCCGCGCTGTAGGCGCTGTAGGAGCTCCGGCCGCGCGGGATGCTCCTGAAGGACGTGAACCCCAGCTCCTCCTCGCCGCTGCGGTCGCCCGGAAGCGATCGGAAGGACCTGACGTACTCGGCGTAGAGCGCGTCGTAGATCGGCGTGGCCGAGGGGCCGCCCTGGCGGTGGAAGGCGTCGTATGCGTACACGTATGTCCAAACGACCCCGCGCGGGAAGGGATGCGGCCGGACGGTGACCGCCTGCTGCCGTGCGCGCGGACGACGCTCAGGTCCCGGCCAGCGGCAGGGCCGCCGCGACCAGCTGGCCGCCGGCCGCCGCCTTGTCCAGCGCGTCCCGCAGCAGGTCCTCGCGCGGCTGCCGTCCGATCGACCCGACGGGAGCCGCGAACATCAGCACCTGCTGGTGCTTGTTGGCCGCCGTGCGCCAGCCCTCGGTGACCTGGAGCGGCTGGTGCGCCTGCCACCAGGCCACCGGCCGCCCGCCGTTCGTCCCCGGCTGGAGGACCGCGTGCAGCTGGCCCATCGCGAGCAGCACCGACCAGCCGTGCAGCACGGTCGGGGTGGTGGACAGCTCGGTGACCGGCAGGAAGCCCTGCTCGATCAGCAGCGGCAGGAAGTCGTCCCCGGCACCGGTCGTGCCGGGGCGGGCGATGGGGGCGGTGGGCTCCACCACGAGGGCCGGGTGCAGCTCCCCGGCGATCAGGATCAGTCCGCTGGTGACGCCGAGCACCGCCTGCTCGGGGGCCACCTTGTCGGGAGCGGCCTGCTCGGGCCGGTGGGGGGCCTGGTCCGGCTGGGGGCGGGCCTGGTCGGCGTTGATGGACCGCACGGC
>MUMD01000278.1 GCA_002155895.1 Streptomyces rochei | reverse complement strand
GCCGCCGCGCATGCCGTTATCGCCTCCGCCTCGGCGGCCGGCACCGCCTGCGGCGCCGGCCCGGGGCGATGGGCGCGCGACCGGTGCGCAAAGCGGGAGGTGCCGGCCCGGGGCGCCTCGGGGAGGTGCGCGGACCCGGCTCCGCGCGTCCCGCCGTGCGGGAGAACCCGCCCGCCCGTCAGCAGCCGCAGTCGGCCGCGTCCACCGGGGCGGTCAGGGGGTCGGCGGGACGGCGCTCGACGCCCCGCCCGGTCTCGTGGGCGAAGCCCTCGCGCACCCAGTACTCGTAGCCGCCGAGCATCTCCTTGACCCGGTAGCCGAGTTCGGCCAGGGCGAGGGCGGCTCGGGCCGCTCCGTCGCACCCGGGGCCCCAGCAGTACGTCACCACCGGCACGGCCGGGTCGAGGAGTCGACCGGCCTCCACCGGGACGAGCGCGGTGGGCAGGTGAACGGCGCCGGGGACGTGCCCCTGGTCCCAGGCCTCGGTGGAGCGGGTGTCCACGAGGACGAAACCCGGGTCGCCGTCGGCCGCGAGGGCGGCGGCGACGTCGGAGACGTCGGTGTGGAAGGCGAGACTCGCGCGGAAGTGGGCGGCGGCTTCGGCGGGGGACGCCGGGGCGACGAGCAGCACGGGGTTCGTGGTGGCGGCACTCATGGTCGGGGCCCTTTCTCGGTTCTCGGTGGATCTTCTGACCGCAAACCTATGGCGGGCGGGCCCACCGCCAGAAGGAAGAATCCCCGGCGATGCCTTGCTCTCGCCGGGGATTCCCTGGTAGTTGTCGCGGGTGACCACGTATACCCCGGACGCCACCGACTGGCTCCTCCTCGACGCCCTCCAGCGCAACGGGCGAGCGGGATACGCCGAGTTGGCCCGTGCCGTCTCGATGTCCGCGAGCGCGGTGACCGAGCGGGTGCGCCGGATGGAGGAGGCGGGGATCATCCAGGGGTACGCGGCGGTCGTCGACCCCGAGCGGCTGGGGCTGCCGATCCTGGCCTTCGTGCGGCTGCGCCATCCGACCGCCAACTACAAGCCGTTCCACGACCTGGTGGCGGTCACGCCGGAGATCCTGGAGGCGCACCACGTGACGGGGGACGACTGCTTCGTCATCAAGGTCGCGGCCCGCTCCATGCGGCACCTGGAGGAGGTGTCCGGCCGGATCAGCGCGCTGGGGTCGGTCACCACGAGCGTCGTCTACTCCTCGCCGCTCCCCCGTCGGCCGCTGGGCCGCTGAGCCACCGCGTCACGGTCCGGGCGCCGGGCACGGCTCAGCCGGTGCCCCGTTGCCGCAGCACGGAACCGGTCCGCCCCTTCACGACCTCCAGTTGGGCGTGGACGCGCCTGCGGAGGTCGGCGACGTGGCTGACGATGCCGACGCTGCGGTCCCGCTCGCGCAGCGCGTCGAGGACGTCGAGGACCTCGTCGAGGGTCTGGTCGTCGAGGCTGCCGAAGCCCTCGTCGATGAAGAGGGTGTCCAGGCGCACTCCGCCGGCCTCGTCCGTGACGACGTCGGCGAGGCCGAGCGCGAGGGCGAGCGAGGCGAAGAACGTCTCGCCGCCGGAGAGCGTGGCCGTGTCGCGCTCGCGGCCGGTCCAGGCGTCGACCACGTGCAGACCGAGGCCGCTGCGCCCGCGTCCTGCGCGGTCGTCGGAGTGGACGAGGGTGTAGCGGCCCGAGGACATGCGCCGCAGTCGCGCGGTCGCGGCGGCGGCGACCTGTTCGAGACGGGCCGCCAGCACGTACGACTCGAGTCGCATCCGGCGCTCGTTGACCGCCGAGGTGCCCGCGGTGAGGGTGGCGAGGCGGGCGACGCGGTCGTGCTCCTCGCGCAGCGGGGCGAGCCCGTGCGCGGCGGTGGTGGCGCGGGCGGACAGCCGGTCCAGCTCGGCGCAGCGCCGGACGGCGGCGTCGCGTGCCGATACGGCGTCGCGCAGCCGGCGGTCCGCGTCGGCGGCGGCGCGTTCCGCCGCGGCCGGGTCGGCGGGCGGGCGCCGGGCCGCGGCGGCGGTGTCGGCCTCGGTGAGGACGGCGCGGACGGCGGCCTCCTCCGCGTCCCAGGCGTCGAGCCGACGCCGCAGTTCGCGGTGGGCGTCGTCGGTGAGAAGTGCGGCGGCGGCTTCGCTCGGGGTGGCGAAGCCCGCGCGGAAGGCGGCGTCGGCCAGGCGGGCGTCGGCGTCCTTGAGCCGCCGCGCGGTGTCCTCGGCGTTCCGGACGGCGTCGGCGGCCTCCGTGAGCAGCGCGGCGCGGCGCTCCAGCTGGGCGGCCCGGGCCGCCACGCTGCCGGCGGTGCCGCGGACCCGGACCAGTTCCTCCTCCAGTGCCGCCCGTTCCGTCTCCAGCCGTTCCCGGTGGGCGACCCGGGAGGCGGCCCGGACGGCCGCCTGCTGCTGGGCCGCGATCCGCCGCTCCCGCTCCCCCTCCGCCCCGCGCAGCTCCTCCTGGGCGGCGTGCAGCCCCGAGGCGGCCGTCCGGGCGTCCGCGTACAGCCGCTCCAGTTCCTCGGTCTCCTCGGCGAGCCGCGCGGTGGGCGCGTCCCCGGCCTCCGCCGTGGCGGCGGCGAGCGCCTCCCGTACGGCGCCCAGCCGCCGTTCGGCGTCCGCGCGGCGCTCGTCGGCCTCCTGGTAGCGCGCCAGCGCGCGCTCCTCCGCCTCGCGGTCGACGTGCCCGGCGATCTTCCGGGCGGGGGCCGGGTGTTCGGTGGCCCCGCACACCGCGCAGGGCGTGCCGTCGGTGAGCTCGGCGGCGAGTTCGGCGGCGATGCCGCTCAGCCGCTGCTCCTTGAGGTCGAGCCAGTGGGCTCGGGCCTCGACGGCGCGCTCGGCCGCGTCCAGCGCCCGCCGCGCGGTCTCCTCGGTGTCGTGGGTGAGCCGGTCCCGCTCCCGGGCCGCGGCCAGTCGGCGCCGCGCCGGGTCGCGCTGCACGGCGAGCTGTTCGGCACGGGTCGCGGCCTCCTGGGCGTCCTCGACGCGGGCCTGGAGCCGGTCGCGGGTCTGTTCCCAGCCGGCCAGCCAGCCTTCGGCCTCGTGCAGGGCCTCCTCGTCGGCGCGTTCCTGGCGGTCGAGACCGGCGCGCTCCTCGGTCAGCTCGGCGAGCCGCCGCTCGGCCCGCCGGGCCGCGTCGAGACCGCCCAGCTCCTCGGCGGCCCGGCGCGCGGCGGCGGCGAGGCCCGTCGCACCGGCGTCGGCGAGGTCCTGCGGGAGCAGGGCCCGCGCCTGTGCCTCGGTGTCCGCCGCCCGCCGGTGCTCGGCGTCGGCGGCGTCCCGCAACTCCAGGGCGGGGGCCACCGCTTCGGCCTTGCGGCCCCGCTCCATGCGCTCCTGCGCGGCGCGGTGGGCGTCTGCGCGCTCGGCCAGCCGCCGCGACCGCTCCGTCGCCTCGGCGAAGCGCCGCTGCAGCCGGTCCAGCTCCCGCACCCCGGCCAGGTCGCGCTCGGCGGCGGCGTGCACGGATTCCGCGGCGGCGAGCCGGCTGTCGGCGACGGCCAGCAGCTCCCGGGCCGTGGAACGGGCGACGGCGGCCGCGCCGAGCACGGCGTCGGCCAGGCCGGGCTCGCCCGGGGCCAGCTCCGGCAGCTCCATGGTGTCGCCGGCGGCCTGCTGCATCCGGTGGGCGTCGGCCAGCAGCGCGGCGTCCCCCTCGCGCACCCGTGCCTCGGTGGCGCGACGCCGCTCGGCGAGGTACTTCTCGACCTCGGCGAAGCGCCGGGTGTCGAAGAGCCGGCCCAGCAGCTTGCCCCGCGCCTCGGCGTCGGCGCGCAGGAAACGCGCGAAGTCGCCCTGGGGCAACAGCACGACCTGGCAGAACTGCTCGCGGCTCATGCCGAGCAGCTGGGTGATCTCCTCGCCGATCTCCTGGTGGGAGCGGCTGAGGTCCTTCCAGGTCCCGGCGCCCGCGTCGTACTCGCGCAGCAGGCTCTGGGCCTTGTCGACGGTGGTGCCCCGGCCGCGCAGCTTGGGCCGCTCCCACGGCGGCTGCCGGGTGACCTCCAGCCGCCGTCCGGCGACGGTGAGTTCGAGGCGCACCTCGGTGCGGGTGCCGACGGCGGCGTGGTCGCTGCGCAGGCTCATGCCCTGGCCGCTCTGGCGGGCGCCCGGCACCGAGCCGTAGAGCGCGTAGCAGACGGCGTCCAGGACGGAGGTCTTTCCGGCGCCGGTCGGGCCGTGGAGCAGGAAGAGCCCGGCCGCCGACAGGTCGTCGAAGTCGACGCTCTGCGATCCGCCGAAGGGGCCGAAGGCGGTGATGTCCAGCCGGTGCAGCCTCACCGGGCCACCTCCCGCAGGGTCTCGTCGGCGCGCACCGCGTCGAAGGCGTCCCGCAGCACGGTCCGTTCGTCGTCGTCGGGGCCGGCGCCGCGCACATGGGTCACGAAGTCCTCCGCGATCTGCTGGTCACTGCGGCCCGCGAGCCGCCGCGCGTAGGACACCGCCGGGTCGTCCGGGGCGCGCTCGGGGTCGAAGGCGAGGCTCAGGGTGTGCGGGAAGCGGTCGGTGATCCGGGCCATGGGGTCGGCCGGGCGGACCGGGTCGGTGAGGGTCGCCTCGACCCACGCCTCCTCGTGCGCGGTCAGCTCCGGGTCGGCGAGCAGTTCGTCCAGGGTGCCGCGCAGCCGGGCCAGCGGACGCGGCACCGGGCAGTCGACGCGTTCGGCGGTGACCTCGCCCGCGGCGTCCAGGTCGACGATCCAGGTGCTCTTGCGGTGCGCGGCCTCCGAGAAGGAGTACGGCAGCGGGGAGCCGGAGTAGCGGACGCGCTCGGTGAGGGTCTGGCAGCCGTGGAGGTGGCCGAGCGCCACGTAGTCGACGCCGTCGAAGACGCCGCGGGGCACGGCGGCCACGCCGCCGACGGTGATGTCCCGCTCGCTGTCGCTCGGCTCGCCGCCGGTGACGAAGGCGTGCGCGAGGACGACCGAGCGGGTGCCCGGCGCGCGGCCGGCGAGGTCGGCCCGCACCCGGTCCATGGCGGCGGCGAGCACGGCCTCGTGTCCGGGCTTGTCCACGCCGAACTCGGTCTTCACCAGGGCCGGTTCGAGGTAGGGCAGTCCGTAGAAGGCCACGTCGCCGTGCGCGTCGTGCAGCACCACCGGGGTGCCGCATCCGGCCGGGTCGGTGCGCAGGTGGATGCCGGCGCGGTCGATGAGTCCGGCGCCGACGCCGAGGCGGCGGGCCGAGTCGTGGTTGCCGGAGATCATCACCGTGGGCACGCCGAGGGCGGCGAGGCGGTGCAGGGCGTCGTCGAACAGCTCGACTGCGGCGAGCGGCGGGACCGCGCGGTCGTACACGTCCCCCGACACGACCACGGCCTCGACGTCGTGCTCGCGCACGGTGTCGACGAGGTGGTCGATGAACCCGGCCTGGGCGCCGAGCATGTTCACCCGGTGGAACGCCCGGCCCAGGTGCCAGTCGGAAGTGTGCAGCAGTCGCATGAGCCCCGAGACTAACGGCAGGGTCCGACAGCCCGGGTGGTTACTCCCGTTTCGCCCGGGACCACCGTCCGCGCGGCGTCCGTTACGCGCCTTTCGCCCGTGCTTGGTCAGGCATCCGCGTACGCCTCCCCGCCCAGCTCGAACCGGGCCGAGCCGGCGGTGGCGTCCGCGAGCCAGCCCCGGAAGGCGTCGACGTCGGCCTCGGGGAGGCCGATCTCGATGGTGACGGCCTCGGCGTAGCGGACGTCGCGGACCGCCCGTCCCGTCGTGCGCAGGTCGTTCTCGAGCTTTCCGGCCCGCTGGTGGTCGACGGTCACGGTGGCCAGGCGGAACCGTCGCCGGGTGAGGGTGCCGAGGTCGTCCAGGGCCTCGCCGACGGCGCCGCCGTAGGCGCGGATGAGCCCGCCCGCGCCGAGCTTGACGCCGCCGTAGTAGCGGGTGACGACGGCGACGACGTACCGCATGTCCCGGCGCAGCAGCATCTGGAGCATGGGGACGCCGGCGGTGCCGCCGGGCTCGCCGTCGTCACTGGCCTTCTGCACGGCGGCGTCGGCCCCGATGACGTACGCCCAGCAGTTGTGGGTGGCGTCCGCGTGCTCCTTGCGCACGCCCGCGATGAACTCCTGGGCCTCCCGCTCGGTGGCGGCCGGGGCGAGGGCGCACAGGAAACGGGAGCGGTTGATCTCGGTCTCGTGCACACCCGCGCGGGCGACCGTGCGGTACTCGTCCTGCATGCGGCCAGCCTATGCGCTCACCCGCCGCGCTCCTCGGCCCGGTCGTCGCGGCCGGGGCGGCGGGCCTCCACGGGTCTCCGCGGGGCTCGGCGGATCTCGGCGGATCGGCGGATCGGCGGACCTCGGCGGGAGGGTCAGTCCGGAGCCCCGACGTCCCGGGCGAGGTGGAGGCCGAGGAACCGGTCGGCGTGG
The DNA here is from genome assembly GCA_002155895.1 of Streptomyces rochei. Lineage (GTDB taxonomy): Bacteria > Actinomycetota > Actinomycetes > Streptomycetales > Streptomycetaceae > Streptomyces > Streptomyces rochei. Next base: position 5,728 of record MUMD01000278.1, on the reverse strand, counting down.
GCGAAGATCTCGAACCGGGCTCCGTCGGGCAGGTCCGGATCGGTCTCCACCGCGCGCAGCACCCGCAGCACCCCGGGGGCGTCCACGTCGTCCTCCCAGGCGGCCCGCAGCCGGTCGCGCACCTCGCCGGGGACGGGGCGCGAGGGCCGCCTCGCCCAGGCGGCGACCGCGCGGCGCCACCGGGCGAGGGTGTCGCGGGCCTCGCCCAGCGCGGTCGCGTCCAGCCGTACGCGCGCGTGGTGGCTCTGTGCCAGCAGGGCGAGGCGCAGGGCGTCCGGGTAGGAGAGGTCGGGTGCGGACGGGGTCGCGGGGGCCACCGCGACCACCGTTCCTTCCGGCACGGTGGTGTCCTTCCCCACGACGTGCACCGTCTGCCCGGCGCTCGGACCCGCGGAGCCGACGTCCTCGAACGGCCGGATGCCGAGGGCTTCCGCCTCCTCGCGCAGGCGGTGACCCCCGTCCGCGCCGGATCGCAGCGCCCAGGCGGGGGTGCCGTCGAGTTCCAGGGCCCGCACCAGCAGGTCGGCGACGAGGAGCACGCGCAGACCGGTCGTGTCGGGGCCCGGCGGCTGGGCCAGGACACGGGTCGGCCCGCGTCGGACAGGGGCGGCGGGGACGGTACGGCCCGTTCGGGCGTCGACGATGCGCAGCACGGGGCGAGCGTAGGCGGGGCGGGGGCGCGTCGCACCGGGGCGCGCTCACCCGTCCCGGCTCCGCACTCGGGAATCGCGGGGCGGTGCCGTCCGTTGATCGGTGCGAAGGCCCGGCACGCGGGCCGTCCGGGAGTACGAGGAGGCCGCCGGTGTACGGCGACGAGGCAACGGTCCGCAAGATCCTCACCGAGCTGGGCGACACCTGGGCCGTGGTCGGCCTGTCGTCCAACCGGCAGCGCGCGGCGTACGGGGTCGCCGAGGTGCTGCGGCGCTTCGGCAAGCGCGTCGTGCCGGTGCACCCCAAGGCGGAGACGGTGCACGGCGAGCAGGGTTACGCCTCCCTCGCGGACATCCCCTTCGAGGTGGACGTCGTGGACGTCTTCGTCAACAGCGAGCTGGCCGGAGCGGTGGCCGACGAGGCGGTCGCGAAGGGTGCCGCGGCGGTCTGGTTCCAGCTCGGCGTGATCGACGAGGACGCCTACGAGCGGACGCGGGCGGCGGGCCTGGAGATGGTGATGGACCGCTGCCCCGCCATCGAGATCCCGCGCCTCGGCTGACGCCGGCGCTCCCCCGTCCGGGCCCGTCCCGCCCCTCGGCCGACGCCGAGGCGGCGGGCCCTTTCCGGCTCTCCCCGCGGACCGCGCACGCCGCCGTCCTGCACGCCGCCGGGATCGACTGCCTGGTCCTGGAGACGGGACCCGTGCCTCCACCGAGCGGCGCCCGCGCGCCGGTGTCAAGGAACGGGCAGTGCGGGGCCTGGAGCGGCGCGGCCCGGCCCGGGTCCTGCTGGGGCGGGCGCAGCGGCACACCGCGTTCGAGTCCGCCGGTCAGTCGTGCGGCGGCCGGTCGCGCAGCCGGTGGTCGGCCACGCTCAGCGCCTCGCCGACCAGCCGGCGCAGGTGCCCGTCGCGCAGCGCGTACACGACCCTGCGGCCCTCCTTGCGGGTGCTCACGAGCCCGGCGAGTCGCAGCCGGGCCAGGTGCTGACTGACCGCCGGCCGCGCCGCCCCGCACTCCTCGGTGAGGGTGGTGACGTCGGCCTCGCCGTCCATCAGGGCGTGCAGCAGGGCGAGGCGGGTGCGGTCCCCCAGGAGGGCGAGGAGTTCGGCGGCGAGCGCCAACTGCTCCTCGCCCGGCGTGCGCGGGTGCGCGTCGTCCGCAGGTGACAGGTGCATGCGTGCGCTCATACGCACATAATGGCTCCGTGGGCGTCCGGCGTCCACCCACCGCACCGGCACACCGGAAGGGGCACCCCGTGAGCGACCCGCACCGGCACCACCACGAACACCGCTCTTCCCACCGCCGTCATGACGGGACGGGCGCCCGCCGGTGGCGCCGTCTCGCGCACCGTCTCACCCCGCACTCCCACGAGAGCGCCGGCAAGGTGGACCGGGCGCTGGAGTCCTCGGCGCTGGGACTGCGCGCGCTGTGGGTGTCGCTGGCGGTGCTCGGTGCGACGGCGGCGGTCCAGGCGGTCGTGGTGGTGGTCTCCGGGTCGGTGGCGCTGCTGGGCGACACGGTGCACAACGCGGCGGACGCGCTGACGGCCGTACCGCTGGGCGTCGCCTTCGTGCTGGGCCGGCGCGCGGCCACCCGGCGGTTCACCTACGGCTACGGGCGTGCGGAGGATCTGGCGGGCATCGTCGTCGTCCTGGCCATCGCCGCCTCCGCGGTCCTCGCGGGGTGGACGGCGGTGGAGCGGCTGCTCGATCCCCGTCCGGTGGCGCACCTCCCGGCGGTGGCCGGGGCCGCCCTGGCCGGTTTCGCCGGCAACGAGTGGGTGGCCCGGTACCGCATCCGCGTGGGCCGGGAGATCGGCTCCGCCGCACTGGTCGCCGACGGGCTGCACGCCCGCACGGACGGCTTCACGTCACTGGCCGTGCTGCTGGGCGCGGGCGGGGCGGCGCTGGGATGGCGGCACGCGGACCCGGTCGTCGGGCTGGCGATCACCGCCGCGATCGCGCTGGTGCTCCGCGACGCGGCCCGCGAGGTGTTCCGGCGGCTGATGGACGCCGTCGACCCGGAACTGGTGGACCGTGCCGAGCGGGCACTGCTCCAGGTCCCCGGCGTGCGCGGGGTGGGTGAGCTGCGCCTGCGCTGGATCGGGCACCGGCTGCGCGCCGAGGTGGCGCTGGTGGTGGACGGCGAGGTGACGGTCCGCCGGGCCCACCGCATCGCCGTCGAGGCCGAGCACGCCCTGCTGCACGCCGTGCCCCGCCTCACCGCGGCCCTGGTCCACGCCGACCCGGCACCGGCGCCCGGGGAGGCCGACCCGCACCTGCCGCTCGCCCACCACACCACCGGGTGAGCGTCAGGCGACGCCCAGCCCGTCGAGGACCACGGCCCCCGGCAGCTCCGCGAAGGCCTTGCCCGGCACCAGCAGCTTGCCGCGCCGGCGTCCGCTGCCGACGAGGACGTACGGCAGGTCGACGACGGCGGAGTCCACCAGTACGGGCCAGTCGGCGGGCAGTCCGACCGGGGTGATGCCGCCGTACTCCATGCCGGTCTCGCCGGTCGCCGTGTCCATGGGGGCGAACGACGCCTTGCGGGCGCCCAGATGACGGCGCACGACTCCGTTGACGTCGACCCGGGTGGTGGAGAGGACCACGCAGGCCGCCAGGGTCGTGCCGCCGCCCCGCTTGCCGGTGACCACCACGCAGTTGGCGGACTGTTCGAGCAGCTCAGGGCCGTAGTGCTCGACGAAGGTGGCGGTGTCGGCCCACTCCGGTGCGGTGTCGACGTAGACGATCTGGTCGGCGGGGACGCTGCCGTGCCAGTGGCGCACGGCGTCGGCGACCGGGCGGGTCAGTTCGTCGAGGGCGTCCGGGGCGGGCTTGGCGCTGTCGAAGTTCCCGATGGGTGCGTGCATGGCCGCACGCTAACAACGGCGGGGGCCTCGGTGAACGGCCGTCTCAGCGGACGGGCGGCACCGAGACCGCCATGATCATCTCCATCGGCTCCTCGCCCTCGTTGCCGTAGGTGTGCGGGGTGTCGGACTCGAAGGACGCGCTGGCCCCCGCCGGGACGCGGTGCGCCACGCCGTCGACGGTGAGCGTCAGCTCCCCGGCGGTGACGTGCACCAGCTCGACCGTGCCGGTGGGGTGCGGGTCGGACGGGCTGCTCTCGCCCGGCATCAGCCGCCACTGCCACATCTCCAGCGGGCCGGGCGCCTCCCTCCCGGCGAGCAGCCGGCTGAAACTGCCGGCGTCCGTGTGCCACAGCCGTACCGCCTGCTCGGCGGGGACGACGCGGACGGTGGGGCCCTGTTCCCAGTCGAGGAGGGTGGTGATGCTGACGCCCAGGGCGTCGCCGATCTTCACCACCGTGCCGAGGCTGGGGTTGGTGCGGGCCTGCTCGATCTGGATGAGCATGCCGCGGCTGACGCCGGCCCGCGCGGCGAGCGCGTCCAGGGTGAAGCCGCGCTCGGTGCGCCAGCGCCTGACGTTGCGCGCCAGGGACTGGGTCAGCAGGTCGAGGTCCGCCACGTTCCGTCCATGCGTTGGTTCACTGGTTCGGACGACGCGGTGCGGGCCGTGGACCGCCGCCGGCCGTCCGAGGGTTCACCGCACTGTACTGCGGGGCGCCCGCGACCACGGCGGGCACCCGAACGCTCAGCTCTCGCCCGCCGGTTCCGCCAGTCTCCGCGCCGGCTCCGCGGGGTCGTCCAGCTCGGCGAGCCGGGCCACCGCCTCGTCGTCCAGCTGCGACAGCGCCCGGAGCTGACCGGGCGTGATCCCGTCGGGTATCGGCACCGGCGCCGGGGTCCGCAGGGGCGGCTGCCAGCCCTCGTCGGGCGTCCAGCGCCGCACGACGCGGGCGGGGGCGCCCGCCACCACGGCGTGGTCGGGGACCGTGCCCCGGACCACGGCACCGGCGGCCACCACCACGTTCCGTCCGACGCGGGCGCCGGGCAGGATCACCGCGCCGGTGCCGATCCAGCAGCCGGGGCCGATCTCCACCGGGTCCATCCGCGGCCACTGCTTGCCGATGGGCTGGTGCGGGTCGTCGTAGGAGTGGTTGGTGGAGGTGACGTAGACGTAGGGGCCGAAGTAGCAGTCGCTGCCGATGGTGACCGAGGTGTCGGCGATGACGTGGCTGCCGCGGCCGAGGACGACCCCGTCGCCGATGCGCAGGATCGGTTCGGGGCCGAGGTCGAGGTCGGGCATGAGCCCGGCGGTGAGGGTGACCTGCTCGCCGATGATGCAGTGGGCGCCGACGTGGATCCAGGGCTCGCCGAAGACCGTGCCCAGCGGGAAGGCGAGGCGGGTGCCCGTGCCCAGCGCGCCGAAGCGGAAGCGTCCGGGGTGGGCGGCGGTGACGGAGCCGGTGCGCTGCACCCAGGCCCAGCCCGCGTGGACGGCCCGCTGCGCGAGGCGGGTCCGCCAGGACGGGGTCGAGTTCTTGCGCTTCGGCACCCGCTCACGGTAGTCCGCGCGCCCTGCGGCCATGAGGCGGGAGGGCTGTGATCTTCACCCCACCGGGTGGCGTACGGTGCCCCTACATCACCGGGGCACCACCCGAGCAGGAGGCGAAGATGACGCGGCAGGCGCTGATCACGGGCATCGGCGGCAGGGAACCGAAGGTGGACGCGGGGGCGTTCGTGGCTCCGACGTCCTCGGTCGTCGGCGATGTGACCCTGCACGCCGGGGCGAGCGTCTGGTACGGGGCGGTGCTGCGCGGCGACGTCGAGCGGATCACCGTCGGCGCGGACAGCAACGTCCAGGACAACTGCACGCTCCACGCCGACCCCGGTTTCCCCGTCGCCGTCGGGGAGCGGGTGTCCATCGGGCACAACGCCGTGGTGCACGGGGCGACCGTCGAGGACGACTGCCTGATCGGCATGGGCGCCACGGTCCTGAACGGCGCGGTGATCGGCGCCGGGTCGCTGGTGGCCGCGCAGGCGCTGGTGCCGCAGGGGATGCGGGTGCCGCCGGGGTCGCTGGTGGCGGGGGTGCCGGCGAAGGTGAAGCGGGAGCTGACGGAGGAGGAGCGTCAGGGGGTCACGCTGAACGGCACGATGTACGCGGCGCTGGCCGAGGAGCACCGGGGAGCGGTGGGGGGCGGTCTGTAGGAGG
>MUMD01000277.1 GCA_002155895.1 Streptomyces rochei | reverse complement strand
CAGCACCCCCGGCAACCGCCGGTCGCGGCCCATCGCGAACAGCAGCCGCCCGGCCGCCGCCTGCCCGGCCAGCGCCGCGAACGCCGCGCCGATCGCCTTGCTCACCGCCACCAGATCGTGCAGCCACGTGCCCACCGACGCGTCCACGGCGTCGTAGAACGCCGACCCCTGCCGTTCCGGCTCCGCCGCCAGCTGGGCCGACGACACCGGCTCCAGCAGCGCCACCAGATACGTCTGCGCCACGAAGAGCACACCGGCCAGCGCCAGACAGAACAACAGCGCCCGCGCCACCTTCGCCGAGCCGCCGGTGACCTCCTCCGCGAAGGTCGCGATCGCGTCGAAGCCCAGGTACGACAGCACCGCCACCGACACCGCGCCCACCACCGCCGACAGCGCGAACGCCCCCTGCGAGCCGTCCCCGGACAGCGGCGACAGCCAGTCGCGCGCCGCCCCGTCCCGCGCCAGGACGACGATCGCCGCCACCACGAACACCAGCAGGACCATGATCTCCATGGCGAGCACCAGGAAGCCCACCCGCGCCGCCGCGCGGACCCCCCACAGGTTCAGCAGGGTGGTGACGACCACCGCCAGCGCCGTCCACACCCACCGCGACACCTCGGGGACCAGCGCCTCCATCGCGATGCCGGAGAAGAGATAGGCCACGGCCGGGATGAGGACGTAGTCCAGCATCGCCATCCACCCGGCGACGAAACCGGCCCCGTTCCCGAGACCGACGCGCGCGTACGCGAACACCGACCCCGCCTGGGGGACCACCCGCACCATCTGGGCGTAGCTGAATGCGGTGAACGCCATCGCGACCGTGGCGACGACGTAGACGAGCGCCACCGCGCCGTGCGACTTGGCGTCCAGCGTGCCGAATACCCCGACCGGGGCCATCGGCGCGATGAACAGCAGACCGTAGACGACCAGGTCCCGAAAGCCCAGACTGCGCTTGAGCTGCTGCTCCGGGTGGTGTTCCCGGTGCCCATGGTCGTCGCCACCGGCCCCCTGGGCCGCCGTACCGGTCTCGGACATCGTGCCTCCGCCAGCGCCTCGGACTCCGCCTCGGAACGTTCCCGTCCACGTCCCCGTCAGTCTCTCCGGCGAACCCATACCCACGCGATCTCTGACCCGCCGAACGCGGCCTTACGATGGGTGCCATGACTGCTTCGCCTGGCCGCCGTGTCCTGCTCGCCGCCCCCCGTGGCTACTGCGCGGGTGTGGACCGCGCCGTGATCGCCGTCGAGAAAGCCCTGGAGCAGTACGGGGCTCCGGTGTACGTCCGCCACGAGATCGTCCACAACAAGTACGTCGTCCAGACCCTGGAGAAGAAGGGCGCCATCTTCGTCGAGCAGACGGAGGAGGTCCCCCCGGGCAACATCGTCATGTTCTCCGCCCACGGCGTCGCCCCCGTCGTCCACGAGGAGGCCGCGCGCGGGAAGCTCGCCACCATCGACGCCACCTGCCCGCTCGTCACCAAGGTGCACAAGGAAGCCGTCCGCTTCGCCAACGACGACTACGACATCCTCCTGATCGGCCACGAGGGCCACGAGGAGGTCATCGGCACCTCCGGCGAGGCCCCCGACCACATCCAGCTCGTCGACGGCCCGGAGGACGTGGCGAAGGTCGAGGTCCGCGACCCGTCCAAGGTCGTCTGGCTCTCCCAGACCACCCTCTCCGTCGACGAGACCATGGAGACCGTCGACGCCCTCAAGGACAAGTTCCCGCAGCTCATCTCCCCGCCGAGCGACGACATCTGCTACGCCACGCAGAACCGCCAGCTCGCGGTCAAGCAGATGGGCGCCGAGGCCGAGCTGGTCATCGTGGTCGGCTCCCGCAACTCCTCCAACTCCAAGCGCCTCGTCGAGGTCGCCAAGCAGGCGGGCTCCCGCGCCGCGTACCTGGTGGACTTCGCCGACGAGATCGAGGAGGCGTGGCTGGAGGGCGTGACCACGGTCGGCGTCACCTCCGGCGCCTCGGTCCCGGACGTGCTGGTCGAGCAGGTCCTGGAGTGGCTGTCGCAGCGCGGCTTCGAGGACGTGGAGATCGTCAAGGCCGCCGAGGAGTCGATCACCTTCTCGCTGCCCAAGGAACTCCGCCGCGACCTGCGCGAAGAGGCGGCCGCCCTGGTGGCGGAGCGGGGCGGTTCCGGTACGACCGGCTCCGGTTCCGTGGCGTGACCTGCGGTCGCACGTCGTAACGTGGTGCCATGCAGATCTTCGGCGTGGACATCGGCGGATCCGGGATCAAGGGCGCCCCTGTGGACCTCGACAGGGGCGACCTGGTCCAGGAGCGCTGCAAGGTACTGACTCCGCACCCGGCGACCCCCGACGGCGTGGCCGACGGGGTCAAGCAGGTCGTCGAGCACTTCGGCTGGACCGGACCGGTGGGGCTGACCTTCCCGGGCGTGGTGACGGACGGCGCCACGGTCCGCACCGCGGCCAACGTCGACAAGAGCTGGGTGGACACCGACGCGCGGGCCCTGTTCGGCGAGCGCCTGGGCGGGCTCGACGTGACGGTGGTCAACGACGCGGACGCGGCGGGCGTCGCCGAGATGCACTTCGGCGCCGGCCGGGGCCGCAAGGGCACGGTCATCCTGCTCACCTTCGGCACCGGCATCGGCAGCGCCGTGTTCTCCGACGGCGTCCTCGTCCCCAACAGCGAGCTGGGCCACCTGGAGCTGGACGGCCACGACGCCGAGAAGCGCGCCTCCAGCAAGGCCAAGGACGACCACGACCTGTCCTGGGAGCACTGGGCCCACCGCGTCCAGAAGTACCTCGCCCACGTCGAGATGCTGTTCTCGCCCCAGCTGTTCATCATCGGCGGCGGGGTGAGCCGCAAGTCCCACAAGTTCCTGCACCACATCGAGGGCATCAAGGCGGAGATCGTCCCCGCCCAGCTGCAGAACAACGCGGGCATCGTGGGCGCGGCGATGCGCGCGGCGGAGGGAGCGGGCGGGCCCGCCTCGGGCTGACCCGACCGTCGACCGGCGACCGCCGACCGGCGACCGCCGACCGCCGAGGCGCCGGGGGCCGCCGTCCGGAGCCGGATCCCGCCGTCACGGTCCCGGAGTCGGCCGTCACGGTCCCGGAGTCGGCCGTCACGGTCCCGGAGTCGGCCGTCACGGTCCCGGAGCCGATCCGGCCGTCACGGCCCGGGAGCCGTCCTCCCCGGGACCACACCTCCGCCTAGGCAGGCGTACGGCTCCGGGCGGCACCCGTGGGACCGGCCGCACCGGCGGCCCGACGCCGGCGCAGCATCCGCACCCGGCGCACCAGCACCGTCGACCCGGCGACCAGGGTGCCGCCGTAGAGCCAGCCGGCCTCGGTGGCCAGGGCGGTCACCAGCCCCATCAGCCGCCCGCCCACCCCCTCGCCGCTCTCGGCCACGGTCAGCAGCCCCACGGCGAAGGCGATCGGCACGACCACCGGCGCGGTCAGCAGGTCGCCCCGGCGCACCCAGAGCGCGGTGAGCAGGCACACCGGCAGGAACAGCACTCCGTACACCGTGAGGGAGGCGCCGAACAGCATCTGGTCGAGGAAGCCCAGCACCAGCATCACCGCCGCGCAGAACAGACCGCCGCCCAGCCCGGTCAGCCGCGGGTTGGGCATCCCGCGCAGGGCCCGCACCGCCCGCGCCACGGGGGGAACGGGCCTGGCCGTCGGCCGTGCCGCCGGTGCGCGTGCCGTGGCCGGACGCGCGGCCACCGCTCTGCGCGGCCCGCCGCCCGCCACCGGGCCCCGCCCCTGCGGGGGCAGCGGCGCCCGCCCTCGTCGCGGTCCGTACTGCGCAGGTCGCGTCCTGTGTTGCTCCACTGGACCAACTTAGGTCGGTTTATGTGCCGAATAGCCCGACAGACACGCCGTGGGGGAGAGCTTGGCCAGGCGTCGACAGGGCGCACCGGCCGTATCGGCCACCCCGTAGACTGGTGGATCGGCCCGCCTGGCCCACCCCCTCCGCATCCTCACGTACGGGAAGTCGCAACGTGTCGCTCACGATCGGAATCGTCGGTCTGCCGAATGTCGGCAAGTCGACCCTGTTCAACGCCCTGACCAAGAACGACGTGCTCGCGGCCAACTACCCGTTCGCCACGATCGAGCCCAACGTCGGCGTGGTCGGTGTCCCCGACCCCCGCCTGGCGAAGCTGGCCGAGATCTTCTCCTCCGAGAAGGTCCTCCCGGCCACCGTCGACTTCGTCGACATCGCCGGCATCGTGCGCGGCGCGAGCGAGGGCGAGGGTCTGGGCAACAAGTTCCTGGCCAACATCCGCGAGTCCGACGCGATCTGCCAGGTCATCCGCGCCTTCAAGGACGAGAACGTCGTCCACGTCGACGGCAAGGTCTCGCCCAAGGACGACATCGAGACGATCAACACCGAGCTGATCCTCGCCGACCTCCAGACCATCGAGAAGGTCCTCCCGCGCCTCCAGAAGGAGTCGCGGATCAAGAAGGACGTGGCTCCCAAGGTCAAGGCCGTCGAGGAGGCCAAGGAGATCCTGGAGAAGGGCGACACCCTCTTCTCCCAGGGCATCCTCCAGGGCACCGAGCGCGCGGAGCTCCTCCACGACCTCCACCTCCTCACGACGAAGCCCTTCCTCTACGTCTTCAACGTCGACGAGGACGAGCTGACCGACGACGCCTTCAAGGACGAGCAGCGCGCCCTGGTCGCCCCCGCCGAGGCGATCTTCCTCAACGCCAAGCTGGAGGCGGACCTCGCCGAGCTGGACGAGGACGAGGCCCTGGAACTCCTCCAGTCCGTCGGCCAGGACGAGCCCGGCCTCGCCACCCTCGCCCACGTCGGCTTCCGCACCCTCGGCCTGCAGACCTACCTGACGGCCGGCCCCAAGGAATCCCGCGCCTGGACCATCAAGAAGGGCGCCACCGCCCCCGAGGCCGCCGGTGTCATCCACACCGACTTCCAGAAGGGCTTCATCAAGGCCGAGGTCATCTCCTTCGACGACCTGGTCGAGACCGGCTCGGTCGCCGAGGCCCGCGCCAAGGGCAAGGCGCGCATGGAGGGCAAGGACTACGTGATGCAGGACGGGGACGTGGTGGAGTTCCGCTTCAACGTGTAGCCGCTGACGTGTCACCGCTGATCTGGCAAACATGCAGGTCAGAGAGGGTCCGACTCTTCGGGGTCGGGCCCTTGGCCTTTTCCGTGCTGGGGTGGGATGAGAGGCGATCCGTGCCCGGGTGGGCAAGCGGGAGTTCTCCGCGTTCATCGCCGAGGCGGTCGATCGTGAGCTGCGCGGGCAGGTCATGGACGAGTACCTGGCGGACTACGAGAGCCGCAAAGGACCGGTCTCGACGTAATCGGCTGCTGTCAAGGCATCGCCGACGGTTGAGAGCGAGCTCGGCTGCTAGGTCCTGGAAAGCCTGTCGCGAGCTGTCAACCGCGTGCTGACAGCGTTCGGCCGAGCGGCGTGGCGGCGAAGCGGTCTCAGACCTTGACCACCTCCACGGAAGGGCCGCACAGGAGCGTCAGATCCTCGGGGTCGGAGGTGAGGACGGTGACCGGTCGGGGCGCCTTGCGGGCGGCGGCGGCGAGAGCGGCATCGATGGCGTACTTGTGGCCGTGAAGGTGATGGGTGCGAAGGAGGACGGCGGCCCGGTCGGTGATCTCCTTGGTGACGTCGTGGACGTCGATGCGGGAGAGGACCCATGTGATGCGGGCCGGGTGAATGCGCTCGTAGTCGGCCTCAAGCGTGGTCATGGCGCTGGTGGCGACTCGGACGCCCTCCTTCGACGCCGCCTGGACCAGGGCCACGACGGTGCGGTCCTTGCGGTAGAGCTTCGAGAGTCCTCCGCTGTCGAGCAGGAGGGTGCCGGGCATCAGGCGGCGGCCCCGCCGGCCTGCCGGTGGTCGTGGCGCAGCAGCGCCCGGGCGGCCTCGACCTCCTCGCGGGTGAGAGCTTCGTTGTCGGTCTCGAAGTCGGCGACGATCTCCCGGAGCTTGTCCATGGCGACCCTCTGTTCGAGAGCTTCGGCGACGTAGGCGGAGAAACCGCCGGGCCCGACATGGGCGCGTACGGCCTCGGCGAGATCCTCGGGGAGGCTGATCGAGTACTTCCTACTACCGCTCATGGTGCCGATCCTGCCAACGGTAGTAAGTCTGGCCTGCGAAAGGCTGACCCTTGGCTCGGTAGGTCCGCAGGAAGCTGCGAACGCCCGTCGAGGCCGGGTGCGGGCGGTGGAAAGATGCGGGGAGGGTCGGAGAAGGGCGGGAAGCGTGGGGCGTGGCGCGCGGGAGACAGTCGCGAGGGGAGCGCGACTGTATGAGGCGGCGCAGGCAGTGGTCGGTGACCACGGAAGGGCAGTGGAGGAGGTAAGGGCGGCGCTGAAGCCGATCCACGATGCGGCGGTGAAGCGGGAGCTGGACGCCATTCCCGTCGCCCGGCTGCAGGACGTCACCGAAGGGCGGCTACGGCTGGGGAGCGTCGAGAAGAGCGGACTGCGCACCCTGGGCAGTGTTCTCGAAGCGGGCCCCTACCGGCTGCGGCAGATTCCCGGTGTCGGGCAGCGCACCGTCGACCAGATGCTCGCCGCCGCCCGCAGGCTCTCCGAGGCTGTGCACGAGACCGTGGCCGTCCATATCGACGTGGACCGGCCGGAGCCGCGCACCACCGCGCTCGTCAGGGTCCTGCACGTCCTGGTGGAGGCCGGCCCGGACGCCCGGCGTGCGGTCGACAAGGCCACCGCCCTGGCGGGACGGCTCGGTCCGCTGCTGGCCGACGCCAGGCCCGCCACCAGAAGGGTCCGGATGCTGACGGCCGGCCGGGAGAAGAAGGCTCGCGCGTGGGCGGCGGTCGCCGAGACCCGGTCGCTGGTGGACGAGGCGGAGCGGGCCGGCCTGCCCGAGCTGCTCGCCCAGGCGTCGGTCGACCTGCTCCGGGGGCTCTCGTCCGACGTCGCGGCCTGGGTGGACTTCGAACTCCGCTCCGCCGAGTACTACAGCCTGCTCGCCGAGATCTCCGGGCGGCTGCCGGACGCGGCTGCCGCGGCGGGCTTCTTGCCGGACGAGATCGCGGAGCGGGTACGGACCCAGCACCTCGACGACACGCACCGGCGGGTCTCCCTGCGCGGTTACCAGGCATTCGGCGCACGTTTCGCGCTTGCGCAGCGCAGGGTGATACTCGGCGACGAGATGGGCCTCGGGAAGACCATCCAGGCGATCGCCGTCCTCGCCCACCTGGCAGCCGAGGGGCAGAGTCACTTCATGGTCGTCTGCCCGGCGAGCGTTCTCGTGAACTGGACTCGTGAGATCGAGGACCGCAGCGCCCTTCGGGTCATCGTGCTCCACGGTCCCGACCGGCACCACGCGTTCGCCGACTGGAAGGGGCGGGGCGGGGTGGGGGTGACCACGTTCGACGCACTGCGCGGATTTCCGGCGCCGGGTGGCGGGGAGGTCGGACTCCTCGTCGTCGATGAAGCGCACTCCGTGAAGAACCCGAAGACCAAGCGGTCCCAGTCGGTCGCCCTCTGGACGGAGCGTTGTGAGCGCAGCCTTTTCATGACCGGAACCCCGATGGAGAACCGGGTCGTGGAATTCCGCAACTTGGTCCAGATGCTCGACAGCGACGCCGCGGAATCCCTCGGTGAACGGGACGCGTTGGCCGGATCGGTCGCCTTCCGCAAGGCTGTGGCCCCGGTCTATCTGCGGCGCAACCAGGAGGACGTGCTGACGGAGCTCCCGAGCCTTCAGCAGACCGACGAGTGGGAGGAGCTGAGCGCTTCGGACGAGGAGGCGTACCGCGAAGCCGTGCGCGCGGGCAACTTCATGGCCATGCGCAGGGCCGCGTACACGCGCCCCGAGAAGTCGGCCAAGCTGGACCGGCTCCGGGAGATCGTTCAGGAGGCAGGTGAGAACGGGCAGAAGACGGTGGTCTTCTCCCACTTCAAGGATGTCCTGGGCGTGGTGAAGGAGGCCCTCGCGGCCGGAACCGCCAGGGCCACTCCGGTGTTCGGTCCGCTGACCGGCAGCGTCCCGGCCCAGCGTCGCCAGGAGATCGTCGACGACTTCGCCGGTGTCCAGGGCCCGGCGGTGCTCCTGGGGCAGATCCAGGCAGCGGGTGTCGGCCTCAACATGCAGGCCGCATCCGTCGTCGTTGTCTGTGAACCCCAGATCAAGCCGACCATCGAACATCAGGCGGTGGCCCGGGCCCACCGTATGGGCCAGGTCAGGCCGGTTCACGTGCACCGTCTCCTCGCCACCGGAGGCGTGGACGAACGCATGGTGAAGATGCTGGAGACCAAGACGCGGCTGTTCGATGCCTATGCCCGCCGCAGCGTCGTAGCCGAAGCCACCCCGGACGCGGTCGACGTGTCGGACACCGAGCTGGCACGTCGGATCGTCGAGGAGGAACAGGCACGTCTGGGTATGACGGACGAGAATCCCGTGTCATCCGAGTGAGGGTGTCCTCTTCTGGGGCGGGCCCTTCGTCCTTCCCGTGGCGGGTTCCGGTTTCTTCCGCTTGCGGTGGAGGGTGAGGGGGCTATGCGGACTCCAGCAGCTCCCGGAGCCGGGACAGGTCGGCGGTGACCATGGCGGCGTCCCGCTCGAAGTCGGCGTCGCTCTGGCCGGGCCGGCGTCGCAGGGTGAACACGACCTCGCATCCCGTGCCGTCGCCGATCACCCGGAGCGGGTTGTGGACGGTCTCACCGGAGGGCAGCGTGACGTCGTGGTCGAGGACGCCCAGGTCGTTTCGCGGCGTGAAGGTCACCACGACCCTTCCCAGCGGGGAGTCTTCCGCGACCCACCGACCGTCGATCTTCCTGATCGTGCGTCCCAGGCCGTGGGCCCACGCCGGCATGTTGGCGGGGTCGGAGGCGAAGGCGTAGACGTCGTCGGCCGTGCGGTCGATGCGGACGCCGATGTGGCGTGACGGGGTGCCGGTGCTGTCCATGGCGGTGATGGTAGGGGGCCGTCGGTGCCGGTTTCTTGAAGGAAACGGACGTGGACACCAGGGGGAGAGCGGGCCGGAGGGATCTGGTCCGGCCCCCGTCTGTCGCCCTCCGGCCGGTCCCGCCCGGGCGAGCCGTGGGCGCCCCGGCCGCCACCGCCGGTGACTGAACCGTGGGTCAGCAAGGGGCGGCGTGCGGTGCTCTGCTCAAACGGTGCGGGTGCCCGCGCATCCGTGCAGGGCCCTTGTGCAATTCCTCTGGAAGCCTCAATCTTTCGGCTGACGCACCAAAGCCGCCCCCAGTTGTCATGGGCATGACCTACCCGTGTCTGTCCACGTCCCGACGGGCGGCCTGCTCGGCGTGCACGAACCCCACCATGCACCACCCCCACCGAGGAGGACCCCTCACATGGCAGTGCTGCGTCACGACCCCCACCGCACCACCCGGCGAAGACTGGCCGCCGTCGGCGCCGTGGCCACCGCGGCCCTCACCGCGAGCCTCGTCTCCGCGCTCCCCGCGGGCGCCGCCCCGGCCGCGGCCGAGGGTCGCATCCAGTACCAGGACGCCGCGAACGCGGTCGCCGGCAGCTACATCGTGACCCTGAAGGCCGACGAGGCGAGGTCCGGCACCGCCGAGGGCCGCGCCGTGGCGAAGAAGTACGGCGCCGACATCGAGCGCACCTACACCAAGGCCCTCAACGGCTACGCGGTCGAGGCGTCCGAGGCGGAGGCGAAGCGTCTCGCCGCCGACCCGGCCGTCGCCTCCGTCGTGCAGAACCGCACCTTCCACGTCACCGGCACCCAGCCCAACCCGCCGTCCTGGGGCCTGGACCGCATCGACCAGCGGAACCGCCCGCTGGACAGCTCGTACACCTACCCGGCCGGCGCGGGACAGGGCGTGACGGCGTACGTCATCGACACCGGCGTCCGCATCACCCACAGCGACTTCGGCGGCCGTGCCTCCAACGGCTACGACGCCATCGACAACGACAACACCGCCCAGGACGGCCACGGCCACGGCACCCACGTCGCGGGCACCGTGGCGGGCAGCGCGTACGGCGTCGC
The DNA here is from genome assembly GCA_002155895.1 of Streptomyces rochei. GTDB lineage: Bacteria > Actinomycetota > Actinomycetes > Streptomycetales > Streptomycetaceae > Streptomyces > Streptomyces rochei. The sequence goes on along the minus strand of MUMD01000277.1, from coordinate 8,983 downwards.
CAAGCAGGCCAAGGTCGTCGGCGTCCGGGTCCTCGACAACTCGGGTTCCGGCACCACCGCCCAGGTCGTCGCCGGCATCGACTGGGTCGCCCGCAACGCCGTGAAGCCCGCCGTCGCCAACATGTCCCTGGGCGGCGGCGCCGACAGCGCCCTGGACACGGCCGTCCGCAACGCCATCGCCTCCGGCGTCACCTTCGTCGTCGCGGCCGGCAACGAGTCCACCAACGCCTCCACCAAGTCCCCGGCCCGGGTGACGGAGGCGATCACGGTCGGCGCCACGACCTCGAGCGACGCCCGCGCCAGCTACTCCAACTACGGCTCGGTCCTGGACATCTTCGCGCCCGGTTCCTCCATCACCTCGGCGTGGAACAGCGGCGACTCGGCCACCAACACCATCTCCGGTACGTCCATGGCGAGCCCGCACGTCGCCGGGGCCGCCGCCCTGCACCTGGCCGACAACCCCTCGGCCACCCCCGCGCAGGTCGCCTCCGCGCTGACGTCCGCCGCCACCAGCGGCGTCGTCTCCAACCCCGGCACCGGCTCGCCCAACCGGCTGCTGTACGTCGGGGAGGGCGGCACCACGCCCCCGCCGACCGGCGACCGCTTCGAGAACACCGGTGACTACACCATCCGGGACAACGCCACCGTCGAGTCCCCGGTGACCGTCTCCGGCGTCTCGGGCAACGCCCCCTCGGCGCTCTCCGTCGAGGTGAAGATCGTCCACAGCTACATCGGTGACCTCCAGGTCCAGCTGGTCGCCCCGGACGGCACGGCGTACACGCTCAAGTCGTACGGCACCGGCGGCAGCGCCGACGGCATCGACACCACGTACACCGTCAACGCCTCCTCGGAGACCGCCAACGGCACCTGGAAGCTGCGGGTCAGCGACAACGCCTCGTGGGACACCGGGCGGATCGACGCCTGGGCCCTGCAGTTCTGACGCCCGGTCGGCCTGATCAGTCGTAGGAACCGATGACCTCGTCCTCGCGGAACGGCTCCGGGTCGGTGACCCAGCCCGCCGCGAGGGCGAGGCGCGTGTGCCGGTGGACGGCGAGGAAGCCGAAGGGACGGTCGAAGACGGCCCGGACGGTGGTGCGCAGCCACCGCAGCTCGGGCATCCCGACCCCCGCCGCGCCCATCGCCGTCACCGCGGCGGCCTCGAACCCCAGGGCCCCGAACCGGGCCAGCGCGGACTGCCGGGCCGACTCGACGCACAGCGGGTGCGAGCTGACGCCGGGGAAGTGACCGGGCACCGGCAGCCGCGCCGTCGCCAGTCCGAACAGCTCCGGGCGTTCCAGCAGGTCGTGCTCGGAGGTGACCGCGTACGCCGGCAGTCTCACCTCCAGCGCCGGCGGCTCGGGCCGTATCGTGGGCTCCCGTACGACCTCGACCCCCGGGCCCGCCTCCCCGTACGGCAGGTGCGAACCCGGCGTCACCGGGTGCCGGCTCGCGAGGACACCGATCCCCGCCCCGAGCACCTCTCCGGGCGTCATGCCCTCCTCGCCGAGCAGCAGATGGACGTCCACGGCGGTGTCGCCCAGTACCTTCAGCTCGGTGACGTGGCCGTACGGAGTGTCCGCCACGCCGATCCGGTCGAGCAGCGCGCTGTGGCGCCACAGGCCCGCCAGCTCACGCCCCTCCCAGGGGCCGGTCTCCGGGGTGAGCCACCCTTCGTCGAAGGGTTTCAGCCACCGGGTGCGCAGCGCCAGCGCGCTCGCCAGCACCATCTCGGTGTCCCGTGTCGTCCGCACCGGCATGCGCTCGATCAGCCCGCCCGTGCGTTTCGCCGCCCAGGCGTCCAGCGCCGCCCCGTCGGCCTCCACGTCGCCGGTGAGCACGCCGTGCGCGTCGGCGGGCAGCCCGGCCTCCCACCGCTCGCGCAGTTCCAGCGTGCGCTTGGTCCACAGCCCCAGGGCGCTCTCGAGGCCGCGCACCGAGCCGAGGCCGGTGAGCAGTTCGCGGGCCGCCGGGGCCGCCCGGCCGGCGGGCACGCCCACCGCCTCCTCCAGTTCCGACCGGGCCGCGCCCGCCGCGCCGTCGGCGAGCAGGGCCAGCAGGGGCCACACGCCCACCGCCGAGAACACCGTGCCCCCGTCGGCGGTGGCCGCCCAGCGTGCCGTGAGCCCGTTCACCGCCTGGACCGTCGTACTCGTGACCCGCATGCCGTCCCCGCCCTCCGCACGCCTACCATGCGCTCAGTGATCGGCCGGCCACCCGAGGGAAGGCCCGCCCCCCAGCCCCGCGGCGCCTCCGCGTCACCGCCCGAAACAGGAGCACGGTACACGTGTCCATACCGCCGCCGCCCGGCCCCCAGGAGCCCCCTGCCCAGGGGCCGTACCCGCAGCCGTACGCCCAGCAGCCGTACCCCCAGGGGCCGTTCCCGGTGCCGCAGCAGCCGTACCCGGGCGGGGCCTGGGGGCAGCCCTACGGGGCGTACCCGCGGCGGCCCCCCGTCAACGGACTCGCCGTCGCCGCCTTCGTGCTGGGCGTCCTGTGCTGCGTGCCCGCGGTCGGACTGGTGCTGGGCCTGGTCGCCCTGGCCCGGATCAGGAAGCGCGGCGAGCGGGGCAAGGGCCTCGCGGTGGCCGGATCGGCCCTGTCCTCCGTGGGACTGGTCCTGTGGGCGGTGACGCTCTCCACGGGGGCCGTCGGCGACTTCTGGGACGGCTTCCGCGACGCCGCGCGGGGCGAGGGCACCGCCTACGCCCTCGAGAAGGGCGAGTGCTTCACCACTCCCAGCGGCTCCCTGCAAGGGGTGACGTACGACGTCGATCTGGTGTCGTGCGCGCGGGAGCACGACGGCGAGGTGTTCGCCGTGTTCGACCTGCCGGGAGGGGCCTTCCCCGGCGACGACGGGATCACCCGGGTCGCGGACGAGCGGTGCTACGCGCTCCAGGACTCGTACGCGATGGACCGCTGGGCCCTGCCGGGCGACGTGGACGTGTACTACCTGACCCCGACCTCGCAGAGCTGGCGCGCCGGGGACCGGGAGGTCACCTGCCTCTTCGGCAACACGGACGAGCGGGGCACGCTGACCGGGTCCCTGCGCACCGACGGCACGACGCTCGACCCCGACCAGCACACCTACCTGGCGGCGGAACTCCAGCTCAACCTGGCCATGGACGAGATGCCCGTGGAGCGGACCGCCGAGGAGGACCTCGCGGCGCACACCTTCTGGGCGACGCGGGTGTCCGCGGCGCTCGACCGACAGACCGGGATGCTGCGCGGGCACTCCTGGCCCGCCGACGCGCAGCGCCCGGTCGCCGCCCTGGTCGCCGACCTGGAGACGGCGCGCAAGGAGTTCGGCCTCGCGTCCCGGGCGACCGACGCCGACGCCTACTACGAGCACTCCGACAAGGCCATCGCGCTCATCGACGCCGACACCGCGGTCGGGGCCCGTGCCGCCCTCGGCCTGGACACCACGCCGCCGGTCTACGAGGAGACCGGTGAGGAGGGGGGAGGCGCCGAGCCGGGCAAGGAGGTGTGAGGGCGGCCATAGCGGGGAGAAAGTGCCTGCGTAAAGCCCCCCGACGCCTCAAGTCATCACTTCGAGTGATTCTCTGGCCTTTGCTTGCCTGGCACAACCTACGGTTGCCACGCTGTTGCTGTCTGTACAACCTGATGGGAGCGGCCAGTGACATTCGGTGAGCAGCCGGCGTATCTCCGCGTCGCGGGCGATCTCCGCAAGAAGATCACCGACGGACTGCTGCCGCCCCACACCCGTCTGCCGTCCCAGGCGCGCATCCGCGAGGAGTACGGCGTCTCGGACACCGTCGCCCTGGAGGCGCGCAAGGTGCTGATGGCCGAGGGGCTGGTCGAGGGCCGCTCGGGGTCCGGGACCTATGTGCGCGAGCGTCCCGTGCCCCGGCGCGTCGCCCGCTCCGGCTTCCGGCCGGCCGGGGGTGCCACCCCCTTCCGGCAGGAGCAGGCGGACGGCGAGACGCGCGGTACCTGGGAATCGCGCAGCGAGCAGGCCGAGGCGAGCGTCGCGGTGGCCGAGCGGCTCGGGATCAAGCCCGGCGACCGGGTGATGTGCACCCGGTACGTCTTCCGGGAGGGCGGCGAGGCCATGATGCTCTCCACCTCCTGGGAGCCCCTGGACCTCACCGGCCGCACGCCGGTGATGCTGCCCGAGGAGGGGCCGCTCGGCGGCATGGGAGTCGTCGAGCGGATGGCCGCCATCGACGTCGTCGTGGACAACGTGACGGAGGAGGTCGGCGCCCGCCCCGGCCTCGCGGAGGAGTTGCTGGCGCTGGGCGGCGTCCCCGGTCACGTGGTGCTGGTCATCCAGCGCACCTTCTACGCCTCGGGCCGGGCCGTCGAGACGGCCGACGTGGTGATCCCGGCCGACCGCTACCGGGTGGCGTACCACCTGCCCGTGAAGTAGAGCCGTACCGCCTGCCCGTGAAGTAGAGCCGCGCGAGCGGCGGCGGCGCCGGGGGAGTGGGGGCTCTCCCGGTGGTGTGAGATGGCGCACGCCTCCCGTGCGCCCCCCGCGCCCCCTTTCCCCGGACCTACGGGCGTGCGCGCCCTCGTCGGCGCCCGCCCGGGCGCCGCGATCCGGTCGTTCCCGCAGGTCGCCCTGCGGGCCCCGGCATGCCCTCGACCGGGGTGCCGGGGTGCGCGGACGGCGCGTTCCGCATCGTGCGCCCCCTGCGTTCTGGCCGGATGGGTACCTCTTTGTGTAAAGCCGTATTCGCTGCGTGAAGGTGAGGCGTAAGCTCGGGCATATGCGGATTGCGGTTTCCTTAGCGGGCGGGGCGCGGCGGGTGCCGTGGACGGGAAGTGGAGGGGCGCGATGAACGACGGCACGGTCACTCTCCCCTGGCTGGTCTTCCGGCAGGACGACAACGGCAATCGCTACCGCGTGGGCAGGTACGCGACCCGGGCCGAGGCCCAGAGGATCGCGGACACCCTCGACGGTCGCGGTCACCAACAGCTCTACTGGGTCGAGAAGCTCGGGGCGAACGGCACGGGCGCGGCGGACTGACCGCGGGCGGGCGGACTGACCGCGTGGACGGACCGACCGGGCGGACGGGCCGATCCGTCCGGGCGGGCCGCGTCGGGTGGACGGGCCGTAGGCTCCCCCGCATGACGGAACGGATCGTGGTGGGCGCCGCCCTGGTCGACGGCGGGCGCCTGCTCGCCGCGCGCCGCAGCGCGCCGGCGGAGCTGGCCGGACGCTGGGAGCTGCCCGGCGGCAAGGTGGAGACGGGCGAGACGCCCGAGGCGGCCCTGGTGCGCGAACTGCGCGAGGAGCTGGGCGTGTCCGCGCGGCCCGGTGAGCGGGTCCCGGGGCAGTGGCCCCTGCGGGCCCCCTTCGTCCTTCAGGTGTGGACCGCGCGCCTGCTCCCCGGCTCCGCGGCCCCCGCACCCCTGGAGGACCACGATGCACTGCGCTGGCTCGCCCCCGCCGAGATCTGGGACGTGCCCTGGCTCGACCAGGACGTACCGGCCGTCGAGCGAGCCGTCGCCCACCTGGGCATGGGCGTGAAGGGCGCGCACGGCGTCTGAGATCCGCCCGGTGCCGGCGTCTTGTGCGCCGTGGGTGCAACCGTGCGCCGTCCTTGACGGTACCGGCGCCGGGGAACCGGGTATGTGCCCATTAACCCCACGAAACCGGACATGGGTGGGGGGTTGCCGGCCGGGGAAGTGATCGGCGTGATCGACAGCGAAGGCGGCTGTGCCGAGTGGGTCTTCCCCGCGGCGCCGGAGGCGGTGCGGACCGCCCGCTCCGCCGTCCGCGGCACCCTCCGGGGCTGGGGCCTCGACGACGTCGGCGACATCGCCGCCCTCCTCGTCAGCGAGCTGGTCACCAACGCCCTGCGGCACGCCACCGGGCCCATCGGCGTCCGCGTGGTGCGCCGGCGTCCCGGGGCGGACGGTGTGCTGCTGGTGGAGGTCTCCGACCCGCTTCCGGACCCGCCCCGCGCCCGCGTCGCCCGGCCCGGCGACGAGGACGGCCGCGGACTGCAGCTGGTGGCCTCCTCCGCACGCCGCTGGGGGACCCGGCCCGGAGCGGCGGGCAAGACGGTCTGGTTCGAACTCGCCGTGCCCGAGTGACCGAACGACCGGGTGACGCTCCGTTTTCGGCCCACCGACCGGTTCAGGCCAGTGGCAGTTGTCGAACCGCGTGATTCGATGCCGTGTCCGCTGGTTAGAAGACTGGAAGTGTTGTCACGGTCCGGACCGAAAATCATCGGGACCGTGCTGTGATCGTGAACACCGTGTTGTGCGGCGCCGTAGTGCTGGATACTGCGGGCAGCCGCCTCCGGTGACCGGTGCCGGACGCGGTGAGCTGGAGGGGACGGTTCGCGTGAGCGAGATACCAGCGAGGGCCACGGGGTCCGAGGGGCCGTCGGACGGCGCGCCGTTCGGTGACGCGGTGTGGCAGAGCAGCCCGCCCGGCTCCATCTACGACTACATCAAGGTCGCGTCCTTCTCCATCGGCCCCGACGGTCTCGTCGACCAGTGGAGCCTGCGCGCCGAGCAACTGCTCGGCATCCGGGCCGAACAGGCCGTCGGCACCGACCCCATCGAAGCCTTCATCGACCCCGACCTGCGGGAGCGGGGCCAGCGCAAGATGGCCGAGATCCTCGACGGGCGGGAGTGGACCGGCGTGGTGCCCTTCCGGGTGCCCGACGACGGCGCCGAGCGCGACGGCCGGCGCGGACGCGGGCAGCGCGGGCTCGCCGAGGTGTACGTCATGCCGACGCGCACCGAGGACGGGGAGAAGGCCGCCGTCTGCATCGTCGTCGACGTCCGCGTGCTGCGCAGCATCGAGACCGACCTCGCCGCCTCGCAGGCCATATTCGGACAGTCTCCGTTCGGCTTCCTGCTGATCGACCCGGACCTCAGGGTGCGCCGCGCCAACGAACGGTTCGCCTCCGTCTTCGGCGGCACACCGGACGACCACCGCGGCAAGGGCGTCCACGACTATCTGCCGAGGGCCGAGGCCGACCGGGTCTCCGCCACCCTGCGCCGGGTGCTGGAGACCGGCGACTCCATCACCGACATGCACGTCACCGGCTTCACACCGGGCACCGAGGACCGCCGCCACTGGTCCGTCAACCTCTACCGCGTGCACAGCGGTTCCGGCCGTCCCATCGGCGTCGCCTGGCTCGGCACCGACATCACCGCCCGCCGCGAGGCCGCCCGGGAGGCCGCCGCCGCCCGGCGCAACCTCGCCCTCCTCAACGAGGCCGGTGCCCGCATCGGCAACTCCCTCGACCTGGAGACCACCGCCCGCGAACTCCTCGACGTCGTCGTCCCCGGCTTCTGCGACCTGGCCACCGTCGACCTCTACCAGGGCCTGCTGGTGGGCGACGAGACCCCGCCCGGCCTCGCGGACGGCAGCGCCGAGCTGCGCCGCGTCGCCTTCTCCAGCGCCGTCTCCGACGCGCCCTTCCACGGCACCGGCGAACGGGTCAAGCTCGGCGCCGTCCACCACTACCCGTTCAACTCGCCCTGCGCGGACGCCCTGCGCACCGCCCGCCCGCGCGCCGTCCCCGCCGAGGACGGCGGCCTCGTGCAGTCCACCCTGGCCGTGCCGATGGTCGCCCACGACACCGTCGTCGGACTGGCCCAGTTCGCCCGCACCAAGGGCAGCGAACCCTTCGGCGACCGCGACCGCGACCTCGCCGTGGAACTGGCCGCGCGGGCCGCCGTCTGCATCGACAACGCCCGCCTCTACCGGCGCGAGCACGAGCGGGCGCTGATACTGCAACGGTCCCTGCTGCCGCCCGGCGACCCCGAGGCGTCCGGCCTCGACATCGCCTGCCGCTACCTGCCCGGCAACGCGGCGACCGGCCGGCCCAGCGAGGTCGGCGGCGACTGGTTCGACGTCATCGAACTGCCCGGCCACCGCACCGCGCTGGTCGTCGGCGACGTCATGGGCCGCGGCCTGCGCGCCGCCGTCGCCATGGGCGAACTGCGCACGGCCGTCCGCACCCTCGCCGGACTCGACCTCGAACCGGCCGAGGTCCTCTCCCAGCTCGACGAGATCGCCCGCGGCCTCGGCGCGCCGGGAGGCGTCCAGCAGGCCACCCGGGCCGCCCGCCGCCCCCGCGAGGCCGACCTCTCCGAGGTGTACCTCGCGACCTGCGTCTACGCCGTCTACGACTCGGTGACCCGGCGCTGCACCTTCGCCAACGCCGGCCACCTGCCGCCCGTCCTGGTCGAGCCCGGCGAGTCCGCGCTGATGCTGGACGTACCGCCGGGCCTGCCGCTCGGCGTCGGCGGGGAGCCCTTCGAGGAGGTGGAGGTCGAACTGCCCGAGGGCGCCCTGCTCGCCCTCTACACCGACGGCCTGGTCGAGAGCCGCGACCACCCCCTCGACGAGGGCCTCCAAGCCTTCGTCGGCGCGCTCACCGACCCCACGCGCCCCCTGGAGGACGTCTGCGACCAAGTCCTCAACACTCTCGACAGCCACCACGGCGAGGACGACATCGCCCTGCTGATGGCCCGCGTCCAGGGGCTGCCCAGCGACTCCGTCGGCGACTGGACCCTGCCCCGCGAGCCGCGCAGCGTCGGCCGGGCCCGCGAGCTGGCCCGCGCCAAGCTGCTCGACTGGGACATGGAACCCCTGGTCGACACCACGGAACTGCTGGTCAGCGAACTGGTCACCAACGCTCTCCGGTACGGCGAGGGCGAGATCAGGCTCCGCCTCCTCCTCGACCGCACCCTGGTCTGCGAGGTCTGGGACTCCGGCCTGGTCCAGCCCCGTCGGCGCCGCGCCCGCGACACCGACGAGGGCGGCCGCGGCCTGCAACTGGTCGGCCTGCTCAGCGCGGCCTGGGGCTCACGCCGTACGCCGCGCGGCAAGACGGTCTGGTTCGAGCTGCCCCTGCCCGGCGGCGACACCCAGCTCACCGACCCGGCGGAGGCGTTGCTGAGCCTGTTCTGACCCGGCCCGGAGTCGTACGGGTCCGGGCCGGGTCAGAACAGGCTCAGCAACGCCTCCGCCGGGTCGGTGCGCTGGGTG
>MUMD01000276.1 GCA_002155895.1 Streptomyces rochei | reverse complement strand
CGGCCGCAGCAGCGGTCCTCTCGCGGGGCCACCTCGCCGCTCGTCTTCGTCCTGCTCATCACGGTGCCCGCGGTGGTAGCCGTCGCCGCGCTCCGTGCGCGCTGATCCCCTGGAGCCTCTCGTGCCGGAATGGCTTGTTCTCACCCTCGCGATGCTGGCGGCGTGCGCCGTGGTCGTCCTCATCACCGTCGTACGGCATCGCCGGGCGTCCGACGACGAGGACATCACCGAGACCCCGGACGTCATCGAGTACATGACGATGTGGATCGGCGTGGTGTACGCCATCGTCCTGGGCCTGGCCATCGCGGGTGTCTGGGAGGCGCGCAGCGCCGCCCAGGACCACGTCCAGGCGGAAGCGGTCGCGCTGCACGAGATCTCGGAACGCGTCCGGGTCTATCCACCCGACGTCCGTGACCGCATCCGGGAGGATGTCAACGCCTATGTCGGACACGTCGTCACCACCGAGTGGAAGGCGATGGCCGACCGGGGCGAGGTGACCGAGCGCGGCACCGAACTCCTCGACCGGGTCCGCGCCGACGTCACGGACTACGAGCCCACGTCGGACTTCGAGGCCCAGGCGTACCAGCCGCTGGTCGACCAGGTGACCGCCGCGGACCAGGCCCGCATCGCCCGCGCCGAGTCGACCGGGGCGACGATGCCGGGCGTGGTCTGGTTCGGCCTCATCACGGGCGGTGTCGTCACGGTCGGGATGGTGTTCGCCCTGCAGATCCGGCGCACGGCACGCGAACTGGTCCTCGCCGGACTGTTCTCGGCGCTGATCGCCTTCCTGC
>MUMD01000275.1 GCA_002155895.1 Streptomyces rochei | reverse complement strand
GGAGTACGAGGACATCGACGAGCGGGGCGCCGCCGAGCTGATCGCCGGACACCTCGCCCGAGGCCAGGGACTCGCCCTCGGCGACGAGGAGACCTGCGAGCTGCTGGCCCGGTACGGCATCCACGTCCACCGCGCCCTGCCCGCACCCACACCCGACGACGCGGTCGCCGCCGCACGCGCCCTCGGCTACCCCGTCGCCCTCAAGGCCACCGCCCCGCACCTGCGCCACCGCGCCGATCTCGGCGGCGTACGCCTGGACCTGGCCGACGAAGAGCAACTGCGGCGGGCGTACGCCGAGTTGACCGAGCTGTTCGGTACCCCGGCCGAGCTGCGCCCGGTGGTGCAGGGCATGGCCCCGCGCGGCGTCGACACCGTCGTCCGGGCGGTCATCGACCCGGCGGCCGGGGCCGTGCTCTCCTTCGGCCTCGCCGGTGCGGCCACCCAGCTGCTGGGCGACATGGGGCACCGGCTGATCCCGGTCACCGACCGCGAGGCCACCTCGCTCATCCGCTCGGTCCGCACGGCACCCCTCCTCTTCGGCTGGCGCGGCTCGGCCCCGGTCGACTCCGCCGCCCTGGAGGAGCTGCTGCTGCGGGTCTCCCGGCTGGTGGACGACCACCCCGAGGTCGTCGCCGTCACCCTGGAACCGGTGGTCGTGGCCCCGCGCGGCCTGAGCGTCCTCAGCGCCTCCGTCCGGCTCGCGCCCCCTCCCGCCCGGGACGACCTCGGACCGCGCACCCTCCCCGCGTACTGACCGCGCGCCGCCCGGTACGGGCGCCGCACGAGCGTCCCGCGCAGTCAGTGGGCCACCGTAGGATGGACGGCATGGCCAAGACCAGTACGACGACCCAGGGGCTGCGAGCGGCGATCGAGCGCAGCGGCTACTACCCGGCCCTCGTGGCCGAGGCGGTGGAGGCCGCCGTGGGCGGCGAGCCCGTGCGGTCGTACCTGGTCCACCAGGAGACGACGTTCGACCAGAACGAGGTGCGCCGGCACGTGACCGTGCTCGTGCTCACCGGCAACCGCTTCATCGTCAGCCACACCGACGAGCAGGCCGCCGACGACACCTCCCCGACGCCGTACGCCACGACGTCCACGGAGTCCGTCAAGCTCGGCCGGATCTCGTCCATCGTCGTCAGCCGCGTCGTCGCCAACCCGGAGCAGTACAAGCCGGGCACCCTGCCCCGCGAGATCGTGCTCACCATCGGCTGGGGCGCCGTCTCCCGCCTCGACCTGGAGCCCGCCGCCTGCGGCGACCCCAACTGCGAGGCGGACCACGGCTACACCGGCAGCTCGACCGCCGACGACCTGAGCCTGCGGGTCAGCGAGGCCGGGGACGGCCCGGAGACGGTGCGCCAGGCGCTCGCCTTCGCGCAGGCCCTCTCCGAGGCGACGGCGGACACCCGCTGATGGTGCAGCCCGCCGCCTGGGACACCGACCCGGAACCGCTCCCCGTCGACTCCGCCCCCGTACCCGAGTACGGCAGCGGCTCGCTCGCCGACCTGCTGCCCACCCTGGCGGCCGGCCTCGGTGTCCCCGGCACCACCGCGGGCATCACCGAACTGACCCCCGCCGACCGGAACTGCGTGTTCCTGATCGACGGCCTCGGCTGGGAGCAGCTGCGCGCCCACCCCGAGGACGCCCCCTTCATGACCTCGCTGCTGGGCAGCTCGCGCGGCGGCACCGGACGCCCGATCACCGCGGGCTACCCGGCGACCACCGCGACCTCCCTCGCCTCCGTCGGCACCGGTCTGCCGCCGGGCGCCCACGGGCTGCCCGGCTACACGGTGCGCAATCCGGACACCGGCGAGCTGATGAACCAGCTGCGCTGGCAGCCGTGGACGGCGCCGGGCGCCTGGCAGCCGTACCCCACCGTCTTCGAGCTCGCCCACCGCGCGGGAGTGCACGCCGCGCAGGTATCCTCCCCGACCTTCGCCAACACCCCGCTGACCAAGGTCGCGCTCAGCGGCGGCTCGTTCCACGGCCGGCTGTCCGGCGAGGACCGGATGGACCTCGCCGCCGAGCAGCTGGCCGGCGCCGACCGCGCCCTCGTCTACACCTACTACGCCGAGGTCGACGGCGCCGGCCACCGCTTCGGCATCGACTCCGACACCTGGCGCGGCCAGCTCGCCCACGTCGACCGGCTCGTCCAGCGCCTCGCCGAGCAGCTCCCGCCGCGCAGCGCGCTGTACGTCACCGCCGACCACGGCATGATCGACGTCCCCTTCGACGAGGACCACCGCATCGACTTCGACGAGGACTGGGAGCTGAAGGCGGGCGTCGCCCTCCTCGGCGGCGAGGGCCGCGCCCGCCATGTGTACGCGGTCCCCGGCGCGCACAACGACGTGCTGACCTGCTGGCGCGAGGTCCTCGGTGAGCAGTTCTGGGTGGCGTCCAGGGACGAGGCGATCGCGGCCGGCTGGTTCGGCCCCCGCATCGACGACCGGGTGTACGACCGCATCGGCGACGTGGTCGCCGCCGCGCGGGACGACGTCCTGCTGATCGCCTCGGAGCGGGAGCCGAAGGAGTCGTCGATGGTCGGCAACCACGGCTCGATGACCCCCGCCGAGCAGCTCGTCCCCCTGCTCGAAGTACGCTCCTGACCTCCGCCCCTCACCGACCCCCTCGCCGAAAGGTGCCCAACCCCTCATGTCCGAGCTGGTGTTCTTCTCGGGAACGATGGACTGCGGGAAGTCGACACTGGCTCTCCAGATCGAGCACAACCGCTCCGCACGCGGACTGGTCGGCATGATCTTCACCCGCGACGACCGCGCGGGCGAGGGCAAGCTCTCCTCCCGTCTCGGCCTGGTCACCGACGCGGTGGAGGTGGAGGACGGCCAGGACCTGTACGCGTATGTCGTCGACCACCTCTCCCGGGGCGGACGCGCGGACTACGTCATCGCGGACGAGGCGCAGTTTCTGGCGCCGGAGCAGATAGACCAGCTCGCACGCGTGGTCGACGACCTCGGCCTCGACGTGTACGCGTTCGGCATCACCACCGACTTCCGCTCCAAGCTGTTCCCCGGCTCCCAGCGCCTGGTCGAACTCGCCGACCGCGTCGAGGTGCTGCAGGTCGAGGCCCTGTGCTGGTGCGGGGCCCGCGCCACGCACAACGCCCGCACGGTCGGCGGGGTCATGGTCGTCGAGGGCGCCCAGGTGGTCGTGGGCGACGTCGCCCGGTCCGCCGACGAGATCGGCTACGAGGTGCTGTGCCGACGGCACCACCGGCGCCGGATGACGGCCGCGACGTCCCGCGCGGCGGCGCTGTCGCCGGACGTGCTGCCGGTGTCACCCGCCTGAGCGCTCCCGGGGCTCCGCGGCCCGGCTCTGCAGCACCGCGAACCGCGCCCCTTCCGGGTCGGCCACCATCGCCGTCCGGCCGTGCTCGGTCTCCCGGACCGGCTCCAGGACGTGCCCGCCCAGGGCGGTGAGGTGCCGCAGGGACTCCTCCGCGTCGGCGACCCTGAAGTACGTCACCCAGTGCGGTCCCCGGTCGCGCGGCAGGGCGTTGCCGACGCCGTGGATTCCGGCGACGGGGCGGCCGTCGAGGAGCAGGGTCACGTGGTCGACGTCGGCGGAGACCTCCGGGACCAGTTCGAAACCGAACACGGTCTCGTAGAACTTGGCGACGCCCGCCGACTCGTAGGTCACCAGCTCGTTCCACGCGGGTGTGCCGGGCACGTCGGTGACGGCCGTGCCGAGGTGGGCCGCCGCCTGCCAGACGCCGAAGACGGCCCCGGCCGGGTCGGAGCCGATCGCCAGCCGGCCGGCCTCGCCCGCGTCCAGCGGGCCCACGCCGATCGTGCCACCGCACAGGCGGGCCGTTTCGGCCGTCCGGTCGACGTCGTCGGAGGCGAAGTACGGGGTCCAGGCGATGGGGAGGTGCCGGTCCGGGGGCAGTTGGCCGATGCCGGCCACCTCGCGTCCGTCGAGGAGCGCCCGTGCGTAGGGGCCGAGTTGCTGGGGGCCGGGCCGGAACTCCCAGCCGAACAGGGCTCCGTAGAAGTCGTGGGTCGTGGCCGGTCCGTGCACCATCAGACTCACCCAGCAGGGCGTGCCGGGTGCGTGCCGGGCGGGCTTCTCGCCGTTCCGGCCGGCCGGCCCCCGTGCGTCGGTCATCGTCACTCTCTTCTCGGCCCTGCGCGGGCCGTGCGTCCGCTTGCGCTCCGACTGGTTCCGCTCCGACGGACCTGGGCGCCGATGCCGCACCGCTCCCGGTGCCGGGCTCCGGAGCGTGCTCGTGGGGCAGCCCTGGCTGTCCGGGTGGTACAGCATGTGCTCGAACCCGCACGCCTCGTGATCGGTGCTGTCCGGCGGGCAGAGTAGCCCGACATCGGCGCGGCGGCCACTCGGTACGCCAGGATGGGGCCATGAACGCCATCATCTCCGCATCCGAACTCGCCGACGAACTGGCGGGCGGCGCCCCGCCGGTCCTGCTCGACGTCCGTTGGCAGCTGAGCACGGCCAAGACGGCCGGGGCCCCGCCCTTCGACGGCCGGGCCGAGTACGCCGCCGGGCACCTTCCCGGCGCGGTCTTCGTCGACCTGGACAAGGAGCTGGCCTCCGCGCCCGGTGCCGGCGGCCGACACCCGCTGCCGGACGTGGCGGAGTTCGGCGCCGCGATGCGCCGGGCGGGCGTGTCGTCCGGCCGCCCGGTCGTCGTGTACGACGGCGGACAGGGGTGGGCGGCGGCCCGCGCGTGGTGGCTGCTGCGCTGGACGGGTCACCCGAACGTGCGGGTCCTCGACGGCGGGTTGCCGGCCTGGAAGGGGCCGTTGTCGACGGACGTCCCCGTCCCCGAGGAGGGCGACTTCGTGCCGGAGCCGGGTGCCTCGGGGCTCCTGGACGCCGACGGGGCCGCCGCGCTGGCCCGGTCCGGGGTGCTGTTCGACGCCCGCGCGGGGGAGCGGTACCGGGGCGAGGTCGAGCCGATCGACCCGGTCGGCGGCCACATTCCGGGCGCGGTGTCCGCGCCCACGACGGACAACGTGGCGGCGGACGGCCGCTTCCTGCCCGCGGAGGAACTCCGCGCGCGCTTCGAGTCCCTGGGTGCCACGGGGGACGAAGCCGTCGGCGTGTACTGCGGCTCGGGCGTGTCGGGCGCCCACGAGGTGCTGGCCCTGACGGTGGCGGGCATCCCGGCGGCGCTGTACGTCGGTTCCTGGTCGGAGTGGTCGGCGGACCCGAGCCGTCCGGTCGCCGTGGGCCCCGATCCGCAGTAGGCGTACGCAGGGGCAAGCCCCTCGGGCCCGCCAGGACGAGACCGACGGCTGCCCGTGAGCCGGCACCGGACCGGACCGGAAGGTTCGTGAACGGCATCGGGGCGCACCCCGCGCGGGGTGCGCCCCGATGCCGTGCGCATCGTCGGGCGGAGGGGTCCGCCTACTCCTGCTTCTTCCGCCGCGTCCCGAACACGATCTCGTCCCAGCTCGGCACCGCCGCCCGCCGCCCGGGGCGTACCCCGTCGGCCTCGGCCTGACGGTCGGTGGAACCGGTCAGACGGTCCCGGTGGCTGCCCACCGACCGCGGCATGAGGACGTCCGCGTAGGCGGAACCGGCCGATGCGGCAGGGGCCGGGGGCTCCTCCACCTCGGGTTCCTCGACGGGCTCCTCGACCGTCTCCGGGGCGCGCTCGGGCACCACCAGATCGCCCCGGAAGCTCGGCACCGCCTCCAGCAGGCTGGTGAGCGAGTCGCGTTCGCGTTCGACGGAGGCGGTGGCCGCGGTCTCCTCGGCCGGCTCCGACGGCGGCGGGGGCAGACTCGGCCGCTCCCGCTGCTCCCGGTCGAGCGTGCGGTCCAGCGGCCGGTCGCGCGGCAGCCGGGCGATGCGCGGCACGAACGGGAAACTGGGCTCGGCCGCGGCGAGGTCGTCGGACTCGCCGATCAGCGCGCGCGCCTCCGCGTCGACGGCCTGGACGAGGCGCCTGGGCGGGTCGTACGTCCAGCTGGCGGAGTGCGGCTCGCCCGCGACCAGGTACACCAGGAGCACTTCCCAGGTGCCGTCGTCGCGGCGCCAGGAGTCCCACTGGACGGTGTCCTTGTCGGCGCCGCGCAGCAACAGCCGCTCCTGGACGGCCTCCCCGAGGGGCGGCCCGGAGTTCTCGCCGGGACGGCGGACGGGCGTCTTGCGGGCCCGCTCGGCCATGAAGGCACGCTCGGCCAGCACGGGGCCCTCGAAGCGCCGTACGCGGTCGACGGGGATGCCGGCCATCTGGGCGACCTCTTCCGCGGTCGCGCCGGCACGTATACGCGCCTGGATGTCGCGGGGGCGGAGATGGCTCTCCACCTCGATCTCGATCTGGCCGAGGCGGGGACGGTCGCCGCGCACGGCGGCCCGGAGCCGCTCATCGATCGGAAGCGTGTACTCCGTGCTGTCCGCAGCCTTCAGCACCAGCCGTGTGCCGTCATTCGAGACGGCCACGACACGCAGTTCGGGCATGGGGACCTCCCGGGTGGTGCCTGCCGACGTCACGTGCGTCGCTGCTTCCGCTCTGTCGAGTGTGGCCTGCCCGGGTGCAGCCTGCCACAACCTTGCCGAGTTGCCCGGCGTGTCGGGCTCGGGCCCTGGATCGCCGTTATGGCACGGTTACCTGTTCGCAACGCTGAGTGACGGCTTTCGTCACCCTGTGCAACTAGCCCCCTCCCGGCGGTCCTTCACGGTCCCGGGCCCCCTGTCGGGAGACCGGACCCAGGGCTCGCAACAGTACTCCATTCGGGCCACGTGCGTGGATTGGCACGCCGCCCGACTTCCGGCAAGAAGCGGCGTCCGGCCGTCCGTGGCGCGAATCCCGTGATCTTGGCGTGGCGTACTTCACGCAATCACCAGAAACGGAACTAATGGTTTCGACCGCTCGTCCCTTTCTCGTGCAGTTGATCGTCCGCGTACGGGAAAGACAGGCAAGGTCCGGTGATGCGTGAAAAGCCCGATGCCGCAGGTGACACGGAGGCGCCCACGGAGGGGGCCAGGCGGATCGACCTGAGCGTCCCCCAGGTCGCGGGCAGTGCCCTGGCCGCAGTGGTGGCCGCCAAACTCGCCTCCTCCTTCGGCGTGTACGGAACCATCCTGGGGGCCGGCCTGATCAGCGTCATCGCGACCTGTGGCGGTTCGGTGCTCCAGCACTTCTTCAAGCGCACCGGGGAGCAGCTCCGCGTGAAGCGCGCGGGGGGCGGCCCGCGGACCGCGTCGGTCCCGGCGGCGGGTTCCGTACCGGCGTCCGCTTGGGGGGAGTTCACCGAGGGCACCGTCTACCGTGCGCGCACCCGGGGCTGGAAGCGCCCCCTGGTGGCCGCGGCGCTCGTCTTCGGCGTCACCATGGCCGGGATCACCGCGTACGAACTCGCCTCCGGCGAGAATCTGAGCGGTGGCCACAGCACCACGGTCGGCAGCGCCTTCACCGGCCACCACACGTCCGGTTCCGGTCACGGGGATTCGGACGGCGACGGCGGCGGTGACGGCTCCGGCGACTCGCGCGAGCACGGGGACTCCGACGGGTCCGGCGACTCCGGAGGCTCCGATTCCGGCTCCGGCTCCGGCTCCGGCGACGACAGCCCGGCGGCCACTCCGTCCGGCAGCCCCGAAGGCTCCGGCGGCGTCCCCTCGTCGGGCACCACCTCCGACGAGGACGGCGGTACGGCGCCCAGTCCGACGCCCACCCCGGAGGCCACCGGCGACGACGGCTCCGGTGACGCCACCGGTCCGGCGCCCGACGCCTCGGTTACGGCCCCAGAACCCGGCGCAAGTAGTCGTTCCGGAACAGCCGATCCGGGTCAAGACGGTCCCGCAGCGCGGTGAACTCGCCGAAGCGCGGATACACCCGGGAGAGGTACTCGGCGTCCCGGGTGTGCAGCTTGCCCCAGTGCGGCCGTCCCTCGTGCGCCGTGAAGATGCGCTCGGCGGCGGTGAAGTACGCCTGGTAGGGCGTCCCCCGGAACATGTGGACGGCGATGTACGCGCTGTCGCGGCCTGAGGCGGTGGACAGCGTGATGTCGTCCGCCGGGGCCGTGCGCACCTCGACGGGGAAGCTGATCCGCAGCCGCGACCGGTCCACCGTGGCCTTCAGCTCACGCAGGGTCTCGGCGACGGCCTCGCGCGGAACGGCGTACTCCATCTCCAGGAAGCGCACACGGCGCGGTGATGTGAAGACCTTGTAGGGGATGTCCGTGTACGTCCGCGCGGAGAGCGCCTTGCTGGAGATCCGCGCGATCGCGGGCACCGTGCCGGGCACCGCGCGGCCGACCCAGTTGGCCGCCTGGAAGACGCCGTTGGACAGGAACTCGTCCTCGAACCAGCCCTTCAGCCGGCCCACCGGTTGCTCGGGCCCCGCGCTGCGGTTGTTGCGCTTGGTGTTGGTGTTGCCGGTGTGCGGGAACCAGTAGAACTCGAAGTGCTCGTTCTCCGCCCAGAGTTCGTCGAACTCGGCGAGGACCCGCTCGAAGGGCATCGGTTCCTCGCGGGCCGTGAGCAGGAAGACCGGCTCGACGGCGAAGGTGATCGCGGTGACGACGCCCAGTGCTCCCAGGCCGATCCGGGCCGCGGCGAAGACCTCGGGGTTCTCCCGCTCGGAACAGGTCAGCACCGAGCCGTCCGCGGTGACCATCTCCAGGCCCCGGATCTGGGCGGCGACCGAGGCCGAGTCGCGGCCCGTGCCGTGGGTGCCGGTGCTGGTCGCCCCCGAGACGGTCTGCTCCATGATGTCGCCCATGTTCGTCAGCGACAGGCCCTCCCGCGCGAGCGCCAGGTTGAGCCGCTTGAGCGGGGTGCCGGCCTCGACGGTGACGGTCATCGCGTCGCGGTCGATATGGCGGATGCCGGTCAGCAGCCCGGGGCGTATCAGCAGGCCGTCCGTCGCGGCTATGGACGTGAAGGAGTGGCCGGTGCCTATGGCCTTGACCCGCAGCCCCTCGGCGGCCGCCGCGCGGACGGCCTCGGCCAGTTCCTCGACGGAGGCGGGGGTGACCTCCCGCGCCGGGCGCACGGAGACGTTCCCGCCCCAGTTACGCCAGGTGCGGTTCTTCCCGCTCGCCGTCCCGCTCGCCGTGCGTGTGCTGCTCAACGGTCCCTCCCCGACGCTGAGCCGGCCGCTTCAGCCGGCGGTACCCGAGGAAACCGACCGCGACCGCGACGGCCCCGGCCACCGCCGGAACCCCGTACCCGGCACGCGCACCGGAGGCGTCGATCACCCAGCCGCCCGCGGAGGAGCCGAGGGCGACCCCGACCGCGAGTCCGGTGCTCACCCAGGTCATGCCCTCGGTGAGCTGCGTGCGTGGAACGTGCTGGTCGATGAGGGACATCGTCGTGATCATCGTGGGAGCGATGGACAGACCCGCAACGAACAGCGCCACGGCCAGAACCAGCAGGTTTCCGACCAGTAGGAGGGGGATCATACTCACGGCCATCGCACAGACGCCCAGGAGCCAGCGTCGCTCGGGCGGTCCGGCGAAGCGCAGCAGCCCGAAGACCATGGCCGCCGTGCACGATCCCGCCGCGTACAGGGCGAGCACGACGCTGGCGGCGGCCTTGTGTCCTTCCTCCTCCGCGAAGGCCACGGTGACCACGTCGACGGCCCCGAAGATCGTCCCCGTGGCCACGAAGGTGGCGACCAGGACCTGGAGGCCCCGGGAGCCCAGCGCGGTGCCGCCGCCCTTCTCCTCGCGCGGGTGCGGCTCGGGCTCGGTGGCGCGCTGGGCGGTCAGCCAGAAGACGCCGACCGCCAGGAAGCAGGCGGCCAGCAGCGGCCCGGCCTCCGGGAACCAGGCCGTGGACAGACCGATGGAGATGATCGGCCCGAAGATGAAGCAGATCTCGTCCACCACCGACTCGAACGAGTACGCGGTGTGCAGCTGCGGGGTGCCCCGGTACAGCGCCGCCCAGCGGGCGCGGACCATCGCGCCGAGGCTCGGCACGCAGCCGATGCCGACGCAAGCCGCGAAGAGCACCCAGTCCGGCCACCCGTAGTGCGCGGCCGGCAGCAGCACGGCCGCCGCGGTCAGCGACACCAGGGTGGCCGGGCGCAGCACCCGGCGCTGCCCGTACCGGTCGACCAGGCGGGAGACCTGCGGTCCGGCCACGGCGGCGGCGAGCGCGATCGTGGCCGACAGCGCGCCGGCCAGTCCGTACCGGCCGGTGAGCTGGGAGATCATCGTCACCACGCCGATGCCCATCATCGACAGCGGCATCCGGCCGAGGAAGCCCGCGGTCGAGAAGGCCTTGGTGCCGGGAGCGGCGAACAGGGCGCGGTAGGGACTGGGCAACGCGGTCTCCGGGAACGGCTCAGTGGAGTGCTCGGTAAGGTCCGAACGCAGTCGATACAGATTACTCGTGCCCGCGCGCGGGAAACACCCCGCAGAGCGCCCGGATCACGCCCGCGGCCTGCCGGGACGCGCGGCGGGACCCCACCGTTGGTCGGGTGTCAGTGGCGGGTGGCAGGATCGAGGCATGCCAGACGTGCTCGATGCCAGCCCCTACGACGCCCTGCTCCTGCTCTCGTTCGGCGGCCCGGAGGGCCCCGACGACGTGGTCCCGTTCCTGGAGAACGTGACGCGCGGACGCGGCATCCCCAAGGAACGCCTCAAGGAAGTCGGTCAGCACTACTTCCTCTTCGGCGGGGTCAGCCCCATCAACGACCAGAACCGGGCCCTGCTGGACGCCCTGCGCAAGGACTTCGCCGAGCACGGCCTCGACCTCCCGGTCTACTGGGGCAACCGCAACTGGGCGCCGTACCTGACGGACACCCTGCGCGAGATGGTCCGCGACGGACGCCGCCGCATCCTCGTCCTCGCCACCAGCGCCTACGCCTCGTACTCGGGCTGCCGCCAGTACCGCGAGAATCTGGCGGACTCGCTCGCCGCCCTGGAGGCCGAGGGCCTGGAGCTGCCGAGGATCGACAAGCTCCGGCACTACTTCAACCACCCGGGCTTCGTGGAGCCCATGGTCGACGGTGTCGTCCGCTCCCTGGCCGAGCTGCCCGAGGAGGTGCGGGACGGCGCCCACATCGCCTTCTGCACCCACTCGATCCCCACCTCCGCCGCGGACACCTCCGGGCCGGTCGAGGAGCACGGTGACGGCGGGGCGTACGTGCGCCAGCACCTGGACGTGGCGCAGGTGATCGCCGACGCCGTCCGCGAGCGCACCGGCGTCGACCACCCCTGGCAGCTCGTCTACCAGTCGCGGTCCGGCGCCCCGCACATCCCGTGGCTGGAGCCCGACATCTGCGACCACCTGGAGGAGCGGCGGGCGGCCGGCGTCCCCGCCGTGGTGATGGCCCCGATCGGCTTCGTCTCCGACCACATGGAGGTCCTGTACGACCTCGACACGGAGGCCACGGCCAAGGCGGAGGAGCTGGGGCTGCCGGTGCGCCGCTCGGCCACCGTCGGAGCCGACCCGAGGTTCGCCGCCGCGGTGCGCGATCTGGTCCTGGAGCGGTCCGCCGCCGAGCGCGGTCGGGAGGTGGCCCCGTGCGCCCTCGGCGCGCTCGGCGCCAGCCACAACCTGTGCCCGGTCGGCTGCTGCCCCGCCC
>MUMD01000274.1 GCA_002155895.1 Streptomyces rochei | reverse complement strand
GGGTCGATCCGCACCGCCGGCACCGTGCGCGCGGTGACGGGGCGCCGCGCCCGGGGCCGCTCCCCCGTGCCCTGCGGGCGGCCGACGGCCGCGGGCCGCAGCGGCACCGGATCGGGGTCGTCGCGGAAGAGCAGATGGACGGGGATCTCGGTGGTGGCCTCGTTGTGGATGAGCCGGGCGGACCGGTGACCGGCCTCCGCCGGCCCGGCCGGCTTCGGGGGCGCCTCGGTCGCCGGCGGCCTGGTGTCGGGGTTCGTGGAAGAGGTCGTACTCATGCGTGCTCCAGCCTCCGCGCCAGATGCGTCATGAACGGGTGATCACCGCGGCGGGCGGTCAGGAGAAGAGCCGCCGCCAGGTCTCCGGGCCCGGGTAGCCGTCCGCCGCGCCGCCGCGCCAGCCCTGGGCACGCTGGAATGCCTCGACGGCCCGCCGGTCCGCCTCGCCCCAGCGCGGTCCCGGTCCGGTCGTGTAGTGGGTGCCGTACCCCTTCTCCACCAGCCGCCTGCCCAGCCGGGTGACGTACGGGTTCTCCGCACCCGGCCGGAACATCGCCCGTCCGGGGTAGCCGGGCACCCCGTGCGAGGCGGGGGCCGCGGCGGCGCCGGGAGCGGGGGCCGCCGCCTCGGCCCCGGGCGCGGCGGCGGTCGCGGTGACCCCCTTGTAGCGGTACGGCAGGTACTTGGCCGAGTCGCTCCAGTAGGCGTAGGGCGTGGACTGCTTCCGGGTGTGCGGCGGGGTCTGCTCGTAGGCGAGGTACGACGTGAGCGTGCCGTCCGTCCAGCCGCCGAAGATCACCACGTGGGAGCCCTTCTGGGGGTCGGCCGCGTTGTGGAAGAGCAGGATGTCGCCCGGCTGGAGCTCCTCCTTGGTGATGCGGTCGGCGAAGGTGCCGAGGCTGCCGGTCCACTCGTTGGTGGGCAGCTTCCAGGCCATCGACACATAGCCCGAGCAGTCCTGCCGGTAACCGTCGGACCAGTAGGAGGTCATGCTGTAGGGCACCTTGGCGGTGACCCAGGTCTGGGCCCGCTCGATGATCTCCGCGCGGGTGACGGTGGCCAGCGACGTCCCCGCCGGGGGCGCCGCGGGCAGGCCGGCCGGCCCGTGCAGCGGCGCCCGCGGCCCCTGCGGGGTGTCCGGCACGTCGTCCGCCGGGACGCCGGGCCGGTGCGCCGCGTGGGCGGCGGCCGGGACCGCCGCCGTGACGCCCACGCCCAGGGCGGAGGCCGCGGCGGTGGCCATGATCAGGGCCCGCCGGGCCGCCGGATGGGCGCCGGCCCGGCCGGTCCGGGAGTGCGGCAGGACCTGGCGCCAGTGACGGCAGCCGGCGCAGTCGCAGTCGCCCGCGGGGTCGATCTCCTCGAACACGGGAGCTTCCATGCGATTCCCCTCACACTCCCGGCGAGCATGCCCGCGAAGGAACACTTCGGTACATGCCGGACAGTTTCTCAACTGTCTTGTTCACGCGCATGCTGACGGTCCGAATGATGTACACGGCCCCGGGGCGCTCCCGCCGCCGCCCCTGGGGTGGTCGGGAGCACCGGTCGGCATCGGGTAGAGTTGTGCAGGTCAGCAGGCGCCGCTAGCTCAGTTGGTTAGAGCAGCTGACTCTTAATCAGCGGGTCCGGGGTTCGAGTCCCTGGCGGCGCACCGACGGCCGAAGGCCCCCCGTAGCACACGGGGGGCCTTCGGTGTACTCGGCCTCCGGGCATCTTGCGATCATGGCGAACGCCGTAGAACCCTGGCCCGGTTGGGGGGCCGGGTGCCGAGGGGATGCCGCGGGGGGCATCATGCAACCGGGGGTCGCTGTTCCATGTCTATAAGGTGTGGATGCCGTGGTGACCGCGACCCACCACTGTGACGTCCGTGAAGGTCGAGGGGGACCCGAGCGGACGATGGAAGCGACGAAACACGCGTGACGCGCGTGTGGGGGGATGACTCATGACGTCGACGCCGACGGGCGCCGGGCAGGACCACGACCCGTCCCAGACCACCCAGCTCAGGGTGCCGGCGCATCGGAACTGGAACACCGGCTCGTTCCGCCGGATCAAGAAGACCCTGCCGAGGTACGACTACGAGCACTACAGCCGGCTCGCGGGCCCCCTCACCCAGCCCGACCCGCACAAGCCGTACAAGGTCCAGTACCGCTCGCTGATCTCGCAGGAGCCGCACCGCATCCGGGTCGCCCTGATGCTGGCCGCCGCTCCCCTGCTGTCGGTGGTGCTGCTGGTGTGGCTGCTCCAGCCCACGCACTGGACCGAGCGCGACTACCCGGCCTTCGACTGGCTGCCCGCGCTCGACATCGTGATGCTCGTGTCGATCGGCCTGATCGAGCTGTTCCGCTGTCTGAACGTGCTGTCGAACGCGCACGCGACCCTGGTCGCCCGGGACCCGATCCCGGTGGTGCCCGAGACCGGCACCCGGGTCGCCTTCCTCACCTCCTTCGTGCCCGGCAAGGAGCCGCTGGAGATGGTGACCAAGACCCTGGAGGCGGCCGTCAAGATCCGCCACCGCGGTCTGATGCACGTCTGGCTCCTCGACGAGGGCGACGACCCCGAGGTGAAGGCGGTCTGCGCGCGCCTGGGCGTGCACCACTTCTCCCGCAAGGGCGTCGCCAAGTGGAACATGCCCAAGGGCCCGCACCGCGCCAAGACCAAGCACGGCAACTACAACGCCTGGCTGGACGCGCACGGCGACGACTACGACTTCTTCGCCTCCGTCGACACCGACCACGTGCCGCTGCCGAACTACCTGGAGCGGATGCTGGGCTTCTTCCGCGACCCGGACGTCGGCTTCGTCATCGGCCCGCAGGTCTACGGCAACTACGACAACCCGATCACCAAGGCCGCCGAGTCCCAGCAGTTCCTCTTCCACGCCCTGATCCAGCGGGCCGGCAACCGCTACGGCTCCCCCATGTTCGTGGGCACCTCGAACGCGGTGCGCATCAAGGCGCTCAAGCAGATCGGCGGTCTGTACGACTCGATCACCGAGGACATGGCGACCGGCTTCGAGATCCACCGCCACAAGAACCCGGCCACCGGCCGCAAGTGGCGCTCGGTCTACACCCCGGACGTGCTCGCGGTCGGCGAGGGCCCGAACGCCTGGACGGACTTCTTCACCCAGCAGATGCGCTGGTCGCGAGGGACGTACGAGACGATCCTCAAGCAGTACTGGAAGGGCTGGTACTCGCTCCCGCCGAGCAAGCTCTTCAACTACACGATGATGATCATCTTCTACCCGATGTCGGCCCTGAACTGGATCCTGGCCGCGCTGAGCTGCGCGCTGTTCCTGGGCGCCGGCGCCTCGGGCGTCAACATCGACCCGACGGTCTGGCTGATGCTCTACGGCAACGCCTCCGCCCTGCAGATCGGTCTGTACGTCTGGAACCGCCGGCACAACGTCTCGCCGCACGAGCCGGAGGGCTCCGGCGGTGTGGCCGGCATGGTGATGTCCGCGCTGTCGGCGCCGCTGTACGCCAAGGCGCTCATCGACTCCGTGCTGCGCCGCAAGAGCAAGTTCGTGGTGACGCCGAAGGGCGACTCGGCCAGCCCGGACACCTGGTTCGGCACCTTCCGGTACCACTGGTACTTCATCGTCATCTTCGGCGCCTCGATCGCCGCCGGTCTCGTCCTCGGCCACTCGCACCCCGCGATGATCGTCTGGGCCACGTTCGCGCTGCTGATCACCGCCTCGCCGATGTTCGCGTGGCGTCACGAGCTGCGGAAGGCGAAGAAGCAACCGCCGGTCGTGGCGGCGGAGCCCGAGCCCCGGGTTCCGTCGCAGCAGCCGGCGCCCGAGCAGGCGTACGGCGCGCGGGCGTACGGCGCGCACGCCCCGCATGCCGCGCACGCGCCGCAGCAGAAGCCCAGCTGGGCCGCCTCCTCCGACGGGGGCAACGACCAGACCATGCAGATCGCCCTTGGTGGACTTGGGGGACGTAAGGAATGAAGGACCGTGCCGGCCGCCGCCGGGCCCGTCGCTTCGCGATAGGCACGGCGGTGGTAGTCGCGCTGGCCGGGATGAACGGGCCGTGGCTCTACCGCTTCGGAACCGAGAAATACCACCAGTACAAGATCAATCAGCCGGAGTACAAGGCCGCCAACGGCAAGTGGGAGATCGTCGAGTTTCCCGAGGAGTACCGGCAGAACACCATCCACGCGGCGCTGCTGCGCACCGGCAAGGTGCTGCTGGTCGCGGGGTCGGGCAACAACCAGGACAACTTCGACGCCAAGCAGTACGACACCCGGATCTGGGACCCGGTCAAGGGGACGATCAAGAAGGTGCCGACGCCGACCGACCTGTTCTGCACCGGCCACACCCAGCTCGCCAACGGCAACCTGCTGATCGCGGGCGGCACCAAGCGGTACGAGAAGCTCAAGGGCGACGTCACCAAGGCCGGCGGCCTGATGGTCGTCCAC
The DNA here is from genome assembly GCA_002155895.1 of Streptomyces rochei. GTDB lineage: Bacteria > Actinomycetota > Actinomycetes > Streptomycetales > Streptomycetaceae > Streptomyces > Streptomyces rochei. The sequence continues at coordinate 11,399 of MUMD01000274.1, read as the reverse complement.
AACGAGAACCCGGACAAGCCGATCACCCTGCCGGCGGGCACCCGGTTCACCGGCAAGGAGAACGGCAAGACCTTCGTCTCCAAGGACCCGGTGCTGGTGCCGCGCGCCGAGAAGGTCTTCGACAAGGCGACCGGCAAGTTCCTGCGCAACGACCCGGGCCTGGGCCGGATCTACGTCGAGGCGGAGAAGAGCGGCCAGAAGTACGCGACCGGCACCCAGGACAACTACACCGTCCAGGGCCTGTCGGGCGCCGACGCCCGCAACACCTACGGCATCGCCGAGAAGCTCGCCCTCGACAAGAAGGACTTCCAGGGCATCCGGGACACCTTCGAGTTCGACCCGGTCGCCGAGAAGTACATCAAGGTCGACCCGATGCACGAGGCCCGCTGGTACCCGACGCTCACCACCCTGAGCGACGGCAAGATCCTCAGCGTCTCCGGCCTCGACGACATCGGCCAGATCGTGCCGGGCAAGAACGAGATCTACGACCCGAAGACCAAGGAGTGGACCTACACCGAGCAGGAGCGCCAGTTCCCGACGTACCCGGCGCTCTTCCTGATGCAGAACGGGAAGATCTTCTACTCGGGTGCCAACGCCGGCTACGGCCCGGACGACGTGGGCCGCGACCCGGGCATCTGGGACGTGGAGACCAACAAGTTCACCGAGGTCCCCGGCATGAGCGACGCCGACATGCTGGAGACCGCCAACACCGTGCTGCTGCCGCCGGCGCAGGACGAGAAGTACATGGTGATCGGCGGCGGCGGGGTCGGCGAGTCCAAGCTGTCCAGCGAGAAGACCCGGATCGCGGACCTCAAGGCCGACGACCCGAAGTTCGTGGACGGGCCGTCGCTGGAGAAGGGCACCCGCTATCCGCAGGCCTCGGTCCTGCCCGACGACAGCGTGCTGGTCTCCGGCGGCTCGGAGGACTACCGGGGCCGCAGCGACTCGAACATCCTCCAGGCCCGGCTCTACCACCCGGAGACGAACGAGTTCGAGCGGGTCGCCGATCCGCTGGTGGGCCGCAACTACCACTCCGGCTCGATCCTGCTGCCCGACGGGCGGCTGATGTTCTTCGGGTCGGACTCGCTCTACGCCGACAAGGCGAACACCAAGCCGGGCAAGTTCGAGCAGCGCATCGAGATCTACACGCCGCCGTACCTCTACCGGGACTCCCGGCCGGACCTCTCCGGGGGGCCGCAGACCATCGAGCGTGGTGAGTCGGGGACGTTCACGTCCCGGGCGGCGGGGTCGGTCGAGAAGGTGCGGCTGATCCGGCCGAGCGCGTCGACCCACGTCACGGACGTGGACCAGCGGTCGATCGCGCTGGACTTCAAGGCGGACGGGGACCGGCTGACGGTGACGGTCCCGGACAACAAGAACCTCGTCCAGTCGGGCTGGTACATGATGTTCGTGACGGACGGGGAGGGCACGCCGTCCAAGGCGGAGTGGGTGCACGTGCCGTAGCGCTCCCGCAGGTGGTACCAGGGGCGCTTGACCCACAGGTAGGCGTCGACCAGGGGGTCGGCGGTCTTCGTGGTCGGCGTCTCGCCGAGGGCCCGGCCCGGCGGGTTGCACCAGCGTTCGCCCGGGTCACCCTCGGTGTAGGGGCCGTTGCCGTTGCGGCTGGTGTCTATGACGAAGTGCTTGCCGCCGACCTTGGCGGACAGCTCCTTGCCGTAGGCGATGGAGTCCTCGGTGGTGTAGAAGTTCGAGACGTTGACCGAGAAGCCGTCGGCCTGGTCGATGCCCGCCCACTTCAGCGGCTCGAAGATCTGGTCGGGGTTGCCCCAGCCGGCGTTGCCCGCGTCCAGGTAGACCTTGGTGTTCTTCAGCGCGGAGAGCTTGGCGACGGCACCCTTGAGAAGGTCGTAGCGCTCCTCGTGGAACTGCTCCGGGGTGCAGCCGTCCACCAGGTGGAGCACGGCGTCCGGCTCCAGGACGACCGTCGCCGAGCGGTCGCCGATGCCCTTGGCGACCGCGTCGATGAAGTCCCGGTAGGCGTCGCCGTCCGCGGCGCCGCCGCCCGAGTACTGGCCGCAGTCGCGGTGCGGGATGTTGTAGAGGACGAGGAGGGCGGTGCGGCCGGCCTCGTCGGCTGCCTCGGTGAAGCCGCGGGCCTGCTCCTCGGGGTTCTCCGGGCTGATCCACTCGCCGGTCGGCTGCTGGGCGATCTTGCGGATCTGCTCGGCCCGGTCCTTCTCGCCGGACTCCTCCAGGGCCGCCACCTGCCGGGCCGCGTTGCCGTCCGGGTTGACCCAGAAGGGGTCCGCCTCCTTCGGCTGCTGCGTGATCCGGGCCCCCGCCTTCTCGTCCTTGCCGTCCCCGTCCCCCGACGAGGAGCAGCCCGCGAGCAGCAGCGCCGCCCCCAGCGCCACTGCCGACGCCCGCCTCGCGGACATCGCTCCGGCCCCCCTGCTGCCGTACATCCGACCCCCCTGGGTGCACTGTTCCGAGGCTCAATCCTGACATACGCCTCCGGCACCCACGAGGGTCCCGGACCCCCGCTAGACGTCGTCCGTCCCGGTGAGGTACGCCGACACCACGACGTTGGCGGTGTAGCTGTGCGTGGTGCGGTCGAAGGTGCCGCCGCAGGTGATGAGGCGGAGTTCGGCGCGGCCGGTGGCGCGCGGGCCGTACGCCTGCCGGGCGTCGAAGCCGTCGCGGGTGAGGACCTGGACGTCGTCGACGGTGAACTCGGCGACCTCGGCGTCCTCCCGGAGCACACGGATCGTCTCGCCGGGCTCCAGGGTGCTCACCTCGTAGAAGACGGCGGGCCTGGTCTCGGTGTCGACGTGGCCGACCATCAGCGCGGTCCCGGCCGCTCCCGGCGTCACGCCGTCCGCGTACCAGCCGACGGAGCCGGCGCGGTCGAAGGGCGGTGCCTCGATGGCGCCCTTGGTGTCGAGGCCGCTGGCCAGCACGGGGGCGCTGATGTCGAGTCCGGGGATGTCCAGGCGGCGCGGCGGGGCGTCGCCGAGGGGCTCGTGGGCGGGCGGCAGCGGTACGTCGGGGGGCCGGCCGGCCGCCGCCATGTCGCCGGTGGCCGGCACGGATATGCCCTCGCGCACGTCGGTGGCCTCGCGGCCCCACAGCCACAGCCCGAGCAGCAGCACGGTCCAGGCGATGCCGGTCGTCAGCCGGCCGCCCGGGACGGCGGGGCGCTGCCCGTCCCGTTCGCCGGTTTCCTCGGTTCGGGACATGGTCAGTCCGTCCCGCGGCTCCGGCTGCGGACCCCGCGCAGGGCGACGGCGACGGCCGCGATGCCCGCGAGGACCAGGCCGGTGACGGTGTGCGCCGTGCCGGGCGGCTCGGGGCGGGCCTCGTCGCGGGCGTCGGAGGCGGCGAGTCGTGCGGTGCCGCCACCGCCCGCGTCGACGGGGGCGACGGGCGAGGCGGGAGCGGCGGGTGCGGTGGGGCGCTCGCGCCCGGCGACGGTCACGGTGCCCTCACGGGCCCGGTCGCCGCACGTGACCCGCACGGCGTAGGCGCCCACCTCCGTCGTGGAGCGGACCGTGCCGGCTCCGACCAGGACGCCGTCGGAGCCCGACAGGGACAGCTTCACGTCCGAGACGAAGGCGGCGGACACCGCGACGGCGGTCTTCTCGGTGCAGTCCGCCACGCGGAGCCGGACGTCGCCGCCGGGCGCGGGGGAGGACGGTGACACGGAGACACCCGTGCCGTCCGCGGCGTGAGCGGCGTGGGCGGCGGGCGCGAGCGACGTGATCGGTGCGATCGGTGCGAGCACCGCGGCCGCCGCGACTCCGGCACGGAGAGTGACTTTCAGTGAGCCCATCGTGTACCTCCAGTTACCTGGAGGCTGCCCCGCGGGCCGGGCGCCCGCATCCTGCGCGGGGCCCGGCTGCGCCGAACGGGTTACTCCCGGGAGCGGCGCGTTTAGGAGGCGCGAGGGGGCCGGAGCGGGGGACGGATCAGGGGGTCAGATCCGTTCGACGAGGTCCGCGATCGAGTCGACCACCTGGGACGGCCGGTACGGGAAGTCCTCCACCTGCTCCGGCCGGGTCAGCCCGGTGAGGACCAGGAAGGTCTGCATCCCGGCCTCCATGCCGGCCAGCACATCGGTGTCCATGCGGTCGCCGATCATCGCGCTGGTCTCGGAGTGGGCGCCGATCGCGTTGAGCCCGGTGCGCATCATCAGCGGGTTGGGCTTGCCGGCGAAGTAGGGCTGCTTGCCGGTCGCCTTGGTGATCAGGGCGGCCACCGCGCCGGTCGCCGGGAGCGGGCCCTCGGTGGAGGGGCCGGTCTCGTCGGGGTTGGTGCAGATGAACCGGGCGCCGGCGTTGATCAGCCGGACCGCCTTCGTCATGGCCTCGAAGGAGTAGGTGCGGGTCTCGCCGAGGACCACGTAGTCAGGGTCGTGGTCGGTGAGGATGTAGCCGATGTCGTGCAGGGCTGTGGTCAGTCCCGCCTCGCCGATGACGTACGCCGAGCCGCCGGGCCGCTGGTCGTCCAGGAACTGGGCGGTGGCCAGCGCGGAGGTCCAGATCGACTCGATCGGCACCTCCAGGCCCATGCGGCGCAGCCGGGCGTGCAGGTCGCGCGGGGTGTACATGGAGTTGTTGGTGAGGACCAGGAAGGGCCTGCCGGACTCGCGGAGCCTCTTGAGGAAGGCGTCGGCGCCGGGGATCGGCACGCCCTCGTGGATGAGGACGCCGTCCATGTCGGTGAGCCACGACTCGATGGGCTTGCGGTCTGCCATGTGCAACGAACTCCCTGGCGTGCGGTGGGGCATGGGCGGGGGCGCCGGAACCACGGCGTACCGACGCCCCACAGCCTAATCAGGACCGCGCCGGACGGACCCCGCCGATCACGGCTCAGCTGCCGGTGGCCGACTTCCAGGCGTCGATGTAGGAGGTGAGGTTCTTCTCGATGTCGTCCCAGTCGGGCTCGAAGACCTCGACGCCGTCCATCAGCTCGGCCAGGGCGACCGCGTCGGCGTCGGTGGCCTCGATGTCCTGGCGGGCCGCGAAGCCGCCGCCGATCTCGCTGACCTGCTGCTGCGCCGTCCGGCTCAGCATGTAGTCGAGGAGCTTCCGGCCGTTCTCGGTGTGCGGGGCGTCGGTGACCAGGCCGGCCGCGTAGGGCAGGGCGAAGGTGGTGGGCCTGCCGCCCTCGCGGGCCGGGAACCAGATGCCGAGGTTCGGCATGGACTTGGACTGGGCGTAGTTCATCTGCACGTCGCCGTTGGCGACGAGGAGTTCGCCCTTGTCGACCTTGGGGGCGAGCTTGCCGGTGGAGGCGGACGGGCCGACGTTGTTGGCCTGGAGCTTCTTCAGGTACTCCATGGCGGGCTGCTCGCCGCCGAAGTCGTGCATGGCCTTGATGAGGACGGCGGTGCCGTCGCCGGCGACGCCGGGGGTGGAGTACTGGAGCTTGTTCTCGTACCTGTCGTCGAGCAGGTCCTCCCAGGTGGCCGGGGGCCGCTTCAGCTCCTTCTTGTTGTGGACGAAGCCGAAGTAGTTGTTGACGACGGCGGTCCAGGTGCCGTTCGCGGCCTTGTCGGCGCCGCTGACCTGGTCGACGCCCTTCGGGGAGTACTTCTGCAGCAGGCCCTTGGTGTCGGCCTGCTGGATGAAGGGCGGCAGGGTGACGAGGACGTCGGCCTGCGGGTTGCGCTTCTCGCGGACGGTGCGCTGCACCATCTCGCCGGAGCCGCCCTCGACGTACTCGACCTCGATGCCGGTCTCCTTCTCGAAGTCCTCGAAGACCCGGTCGTACCAGCCGTCGCCGTTCTCGCCCTTGAGGCCGTCGGCGCTGTAGACGGTGACGACGTTCTCGTCGGAGGCGGCGGAGGTGCCGGAGCAGGCGGTCAGCGGGACGGTGAGGGCCGCGAGCGCGGCGAGGGCGGCGAGCGGCCTGGGGGCGTTCTCGGGCATGGCGAGGTGGACTCCTTGCGTGTCAGGGGCGGAGAGGGGTGGTTACCGGTAGGAGGCTCGGGTGCGGATCCGGGAGACGGCGAGCAGCACCAGCAGGGTCGCCGCCATCAGGACGACGGCGAGGGCGGAGCCGGTGAACAGGGCGCCGCGGTCGGTGGCGGCGTAGATCAGGACCGGCAGCGGGGTCCAGTCCGGCGGGTAGAGCATCATCGTGGCGCTCAGCTCGCCCATGGACAGGGCGAAGCAGAGTCCGGCGGCGGCCGTCAGGGACGGCAGCAGCAGCGGCAGCCGCACCCGCCACAGGACGTACGCCGGGGAGGCGCCGAGGGACGCGGCGGCCTGTGCGTAGGCCGGGTCGAGGCGGGTGATCGCCGCGGACACCGACTGGTAGGCGAAGGCGGTGACCAGGACCGCGTGGGCGATGATCACGATCCAGCGGGTGCCGTTGAGCAGCATCGGCGGCTGGGAGAAGGCGACCAGGGTGGCGAGGCCGACGACGACCGAGGGCACGGCGACGGGCAGCACGAACAGGGCGTCGAGCACCTTGCGGTACCGCTTCCCGAGGGCCGCCGCGGCGAGCGCCGCCCAGGTGCCGGCCGCGAGGGCGACGAGGCTGGCGCTGACTGCGGTGACCAGGCTGGTGGTGAGCGCCTGGAGGGCCTCGCCGCGGGTCGCCGCCTCGTAGTGGCCGGTGGTGAAGCCGGAGGGCAGGACGCTGGACCAGTGGGTGGCGAAGGAGGCGCCGAGGACGACGAGGAGGGGCAGGGCGAACAGGGGGACGAAGAGGAGGAAGAAGACCGTCCACACGGCCCACCTCGCCCCGCGGCTATGCACCAGCACGGCGGCTCACCACCCGGTAGAGGCCGTAGAGGCCCACGGAGATCAGGACGTTGACGACGGCGACCACGCAGGCGCCCGGGTAGTCGGACTCCAGGATGGCCTTGCCGTAGACGAGGGTCGGCAGGGTCGTGACGCCCTTGGCGCCGGTGAAGAGCACGATGCCGAACTCGTTCAGGCACAGGACCAGGACCAGGCTGCCGCCGGCCGCGAGGGCGGGCAGCGCCTCGGGCAGGATGACCCGCCGCACGATGCGGGGCGCGCGGGCGCCCAGCGAACTGGCGGCCTCCAGTTGCCCGGTGTCCAGTTGGGAGAAGGCGGCGAGCAGCGGGCGCATCACGAACGGCGTGAAGTACGTGATCTCCGCGAGCAGCACGCCCCAGGGCGTGGTGAGGAACTGGAACGGTCCCTCGGCGGCCCCCGTCACGTCCGTCCACGCCCCGTTGGCCATGCCGACCGTGCCGTAGACGAACAGCAGGGCGAGCGTGATCAGGAAGGACGGGAAGGACAGGAAGACGTCGATGAAGCGGGCCACCGCCTTCGACCCCGGGAACGGCACGAAGGCGATGATCAACGCGAGCACGAACCCGAGCACCAGGCAGCCGACGGTGGCGGCCACCGCCAGCCACACGGTGGTCCACAGCGCCTCGCGGAAGGCGGGCGAGGCGAGGACGTCGGCGTAGGGCTGGACCGAGGTGCCGCCGGTGTCGGGCTGGAAGGACTGCTGGACGACGAGGGCGAGGGGATAGAGGAAGACGAGGGCGAGCAGGGCCACCGGGGGCAGGGCCCAGAGCAGCGCCCCGAAGGGGCGCGGGGCCGTGCTCGATCGGCGGCCACCGCCGCCTGGGCGCGACCGGCCACGAACAACCCGCACTTTGTGCGCGATCTCAGCCACCCCCCACCCCCGCGGGCAGCAGCACCGCGTCCTCGGGCGCGAAGTGCAGGCTCACCGACTCCCCGTGCGCCGGCGGAGCCTTCAGCTCGCGCAGGTCCGCCATCACGCGGTGCCCGGCGACGTCGACGTACAGCCGGTGCGTGGCGCCCCGCCACTGGATCTCCCCCACCGTGCCGGTGAGCCGGTTGGGCCCGTCACCGAGCCCGACGAGGTGCGGCCGTACGCACAGGGTGGCCGACGCGCCCCGCGCGACACCCCCCGTGTCGACCTCGATCTCCGCGTCCCCGAAGGACACCCCCCGGTCCCCGACGGTCACCGGCAGCAGGTTCGCGCCGCCCACGAAGGACGCCGTGAACGCGTCGGCCGGCGCCCGGTACAACTCCCTCGGCGTCCCGCACGCGCGCAGCTTCGCCCTGTCCATCACGGCGATCCGGTCGGCGAGGGTGAGGGCCTCGACCTGGTCGTGGGTGACGTAGAGGATCGACACGTCGGGCAGCTCGCGGTGCAGGCGGGCCAGTTCGGCGAGCATGCCGGAGCGGAGCTGGGCGTCGAGGGCGGACAGCGGCTCGTCGAGGAGCAGCACGTCCGGGCGGATGGCGAGGGCGCGGGCGATGGCGACGCGCTGCTGCTGGCCGCCGGACAGCTCGCGCGGGTGGCGGCGGGCGTAGGCGCCCATGCCGGTCATCTCCAGCGCCTCGAGGACGCGGGTGCGGATCTCGGCCTTGGCGACCTTGCGGGCCTTGAGGCCGAAGGCGACGTTGTCCTCCACCCGCATGTGCGGGAACAGGGCGTACTGCTGGACGACCATGCCGATGCCGCGCCGGTGCGGGGGCAGATCGGTGACGTCGCGGTCGCCGAGGAAGACCCGCCCGGAGGCGGGCCGTACGAACCCGGCGACCGCCCGCAGCGCGGTGGTCTTGCCGGATCCGGACGGCCCGAGCAGCGCCATGACCTCGCCCGGTCCGACGGTGAGGTCGAGGGCGTCCAGGACGACGTTGCCGTCGTAGGCGACGGTGACCGAGTCGAAGCGGATGCCGCTGCTTGTGGTGCTCATCGGCCGGCTGCTCCCCGCAGGAGGGCGGGCAGGTCGGCGACGGTGTCCAGCACGTGGCCGGCGCCCGCCTCGCGGAAGGCGTCGTCACCGTGGGCTCCGGTGCGCACCCCGGCGACCAGTCCGGCGCCGGCCCGTACGCCGCTGAGCACGTCGTACGAGGTGTCGCCGACGACGGCCACCTGGTGGACGGCGTCGGCGGCCTTGGTGCGCAGGAACGCCTCCAGCACCATGTCCGGGCAGGGCCGTCCGCGCCCGCCCGCGTCGGCGGGGCACAGGGTGAGCGGCACCAGGTCCCGCCAGCCGAGCGCGTCGAGGATCGCGTCCTGGGTGACGCGGGCGAAGCCGGTGGTGAGGACGACGGTGCGGCCGTCGGCGGCCAGCTCCTCGACCGCCTCGCGGGCGCCGGGGACGGGGGCGACGAGGCCGTCGCCGACGAGTTCGCCGTACGCCTTCTCGAAGGCGGCGTTGGCCTGCCGCGCGCGGTCCTCGTCGCCGAACAGGTGCCGGAAGACGGAGATCTTGGACTCGCCCATGGTGGCGCGGACATGAGCCAGCTTGGCGGCGTGGTCGTCGGTGCCGGGCTCGACGCCCAGTTCGCGGGCGGCGGCGTCGAAGGCGCGCTCGACGAGGCCGCCGTCGGCGACGGTGGTGCCGGCCATGTCGAGGACGACGAGGCGGATGTCGGTCGGGTTCACGGAGGTCATGGGGGTCATGGGGGTCATGGGGGTCATGGGGGTGTCACCAGCCCAGTTCGTTCGCGGTGGTCTCGGCTATCGCGGGTGAGCAGGTCATGCCGCGCCCACCGGGCCCGGTGACCAGCCACACGCCGTCGCGCACCCGCTGCCGGTGCACGACCCGGCTCGTGTCGGTGCACTGCGCGTACACGCCGGCCCAGCGGCGCCGGATCTTCGGCAGCGGGCGGCCGAGGAGGGACTCGACGACACCGGTGAGGTGGTCGTAGGGGTCCTCGACGGTGTCGAAGGCGAAGGGGTGCTCGTACTCGTGGGTGTCACCGATGGTCAGGCCGCCGTCGGCGCGCTGCACCATCAGCAACTGCATGGCGTGCTCCGCGGCCGTGGCCGGCTGCGGTTGCCGGGCGTTCAGCTCGTCCAGGGCGGGCGAGGCGTACGCCGGGTAGTAGCGGAAGCTGTCGGCGTCGGCGACCGAGGTGGTCAGCGGTTCGCCGAGGGGGTCGGTCTGCATCATCTGCAGGCGGACCCGGCGCACGGGCAGGTCGGGCCCGGCCAGCTCGCGGACCAGGCCGCCGAGCCAGGCGCCGGTGGCGAGGACGACGGCGTCGCCGGTGTGCACCTCGCCGTGGTCGTCGCGGACGGCCCTCTCGCCGACGACCTCGCGGACCTCGCGGCCGGGCAGGAAGGTGTAGCCCGGGGATCGCAGCAGCTCGGCGCGGAGGGCGAGCTGGGCGGTGCGGGGTTCGACGGCGGCGTCGCGCTCGCAGTACAGGGCCGCGTCGAAATCGCCGCGCAGGGCGGGGTTGATCGCGCGGGCCTCGCCCGGGGTGAGCAGCTTGTAGCCGCGGGCGGCGGCGTCCGGGCGGGCCACGGCCGCCTCGGCGACGGCCCGCTCCAGGTCGCCGCGTACGGGGGTCAGGGAGCCGTTCGGGCGGAAGCCGAGCGCCGGGACGCGGGCGCCGATCTCCTCCCACAGCTCCCGGGCCCGCAGCGCGGTCTCCAGCTCCTCGCCGCCCGCGCGGCCACTGACCCAGATCTGGCCGAAATTGCGCAGTGAGGCGCCGCGGGCCTCGGTCTCGCGCTCGATCTGTACGACCTCGTGGCCGCGGTTCACTGCGTGCCAGGCGTGCATGGTTCCCACCACGCCGGCTCCGACGACTATCACTCTCACGACCGCCACGCTCCTTGCCATCGGGGAACCGGAGGAATCCGGCTGACTACGAGAGCGTGAACTGGTCGTCACGTTTGGGCTAGACCCGTTACCTTTTCGTTATAGGGGTGGCCGATCAGCGAGGGCGCTTTTCGGCCGCGTCAGCCGCGCAGATGAGTGGTGAAGGAGAAGCGGTCGCCGCGGAACAGGGTGCGCACCCGCTCCAGCGGGCGGCCCTCGGCGTCCCGGGAGACGCGGTGGATGAGCAGCATCGGAAGGGCCGGCGGGGTGCCGATGAGCAGCGCCTCGCGCGGGGTGGCGAGCACGGTCTCGATGCGTTCGTCGGCGTCACCGAAGGCGATGCCCTGCCCGGCGAGGAAGCCGTAGAAGGACGAGTCGGGGTCGAAGGCGGCGTCCAGGTCGGGGACACGGGCCACGGAGACGTAGGTGCTCTCCAGGCCGACCCGTTCGTCGTCGGCGAGCAGCACCCGCTCCAGGTGCCAGACCGGCTCCCCGCGCGTGAGACCGGTCTCGGCGGCGAGCGCGTCGGGGCAGGGGAAGCGGTCCAGGGTGACGAGTGCGCGGCCGGGGGTACGGCCCTGGCGCCGGACGCCCTCGGTGTAGCTGGCCAGGGACAGCGGCTGCTCCAGCTTGGGACCGGCCACCACGGTGCCGCGCCCCTGCCGGCGCAGCTTGCCCTCCAGGACCAGCTCGCGCAGGGCCTGCCGGACGGTCTCGCGGGCGACCTCGTACCGCTCGGAGAGGTCCCGCTCGGTGGGGATGGCGCTGCCTTCCCCCAGTTCGCCGACCAGACGGTCGATCCGCGCCTTGACGGCGTAGTACTTCGGCACGCGGCCGTGCTCCGGGATCCCGGAGC
>MUMD01000273.1 GCA_002155895.1 Streptomyces rochei | reverse complement strand
GTCGGCCAGATCTACCTGATGGCCAACCCCCTGCTCACCGAGCCGCTGCGCCCCGAGCACGTCAAGCCGCGCCTTCTCGGCCACTGGGGCACCTCACCCGGCCTCAATCTGGTCCACACCCACCTCAACCGGGTGATCAAGGCACGCGACCTGGACGCCCTCTGCGTCTGGGGCCCCGGTCACGGCGGGCCCGCCGTGCTGGCCAACGCCTGGCTGGAAGGCTCCTACACCGAGACCTATCCCGACATCACCCGGGACGCGTCGGGCATGGCCAGGCTGTTCAAGCAGTTCTCCTTCCCCGGCGGTGTGCCCAGCCACGTCGCCCCCGAGACGCCCGGCTCCATCCACGAGGGCGGCGAACTGGGCTACGCGCTCTCGCACGCCTACGGCGCCGCCTTCGACCACCCCGGCCTGGTGGTCGCCTGCGTCATCGGCGACGGCGAGGCGGAGACGGGACCGCTGGCGACCTCCTGGCACTCCAACAAGTTCCTCGACCCGGTCCACGACGGCGCGGTCCTGCCGATCCTGCACCTCAACGGCTACAAGATCGCCAATCCCACGGTGCTCGCCCGGCTGCCCGAGGCCGAGCTGGACGACCTCCTGCGCGGTTACGGCCACGACCCGATCCACGTCACCGGCGACGACCCGGCCGCCGTCCACCGTGCCATGGCCCACGCGATGGACACCGCGCTGGACCGCATCGCCGCCCTCCAGCGCGCCGCCCGCGAGGACGGCGCCACCGACCGCCCCCGCTGGCCCATGATCGTCCTGCGCACCCCCAAGGGCTGGACCGGCCCGGCCGAGGTCGACGGCCTGCCCGTGGAGAACACCTGGCGCGCCCACCAGGTCCCCCTGTCCGCCGTCCGCACCGACCCCGACCACCTGCGCCGACTGGAGCAGTGGCTGCGCTCCTACCGCCCCGAGGAACTGTTCGACGAGACCGGAGCGCCCCGCCCCGCCGTCCTCGCCGCCGTCCCCGAGGGCCCGCGCCGCCTGGGCGCCACCCCCTACGCCAACGGCGGCCTCCTGCTGCGCGACCTGCCCGTGCCCCCGCTGGAGAACTACGCCGTGCCCGTCGACCGGCCCGGCGCGAGCACCCACGAACCCACCCGGGTCCTCGGCGACCTGCTCCGCGACGTCATGGCCGCCACCGCCGACCGGCGCGACTTCCGCCTCGTCGGCCCCGACGAGACCGCCTCCAACCGCCTCCAGGCCGTCTACGGCGCCAGCGGCAAGGCATGGCAGGAACGCACCCTGCCCGTGGACGAAGACCTGGACCGGCACGGCCGCGTCATGGAGATCCTGTCCGAACACACCTGCCAGGGCTGGCTGGAGGGCTACCTCCTCACCGGCCGGCACGGACTGTTCTCCTGCTACGAGGCGTTCGTCCACATCGTCGACTCCATGGTCAACCAGCACATCAAATGGCTGCGCGTCACCCGGCGCCTGCCCTGGCGCGCGCCCATCGCCTCCCTCAACTACCTGCTCACCTCGCACGTGTGGCGCCAGGACCACAACGGCTTCTCCCACCAGGACCCGGGCTTCGTCGACCACATCCTCAACAAGAGCCCCGAAGCCGTACGGGTCTACCTGCCGCCGGACGCCAACACCCTGCTCTCCGTCGCCGACCACGCCCTGCGCAGCCGCGACTACGTCAACGTGATCGTCGCCGGCAAGCAGCCCTGCTTCGACTGGCTGACCCTGGAGGAGGCCCGGGTGCACTGCGCGCGCGGCGCCGGCATCTGGGACTGGGCCGGCACCGAGGACGGCACCCGGGAACCCGACGTGGTCCTCGCCTGCGCGGGCGACGTCCCGACCCAGGAAGTGCTCGCCGCCGCCCAGCTCGTCCGCCACCACCTGCCGGACCTCGCCGTACGCGTGGTCAACGTCGTGGACATCGCCCGCCTGCTGCCCAGTGGCGAACACCCGCACGGCATGAGCGACTTCGAGTACGACGGCCTGTTCACCGCCGACAAGCCGGTCGTCTTCGCCTACCACGGCTACCCGTGGCTGATCCACCGGCTCGCCTACCGGCGAACCGGCCACCGGCACCTGCACGTGCGCGGCTACAAGGAGATCGGCACCACCACCACGCCCTTCGACATGGTGGTCGGCAACGACCTGGACCGCTACCGCCTCGTCATGGACGTCATCGACCGCGTCCCCGGCCTCGCCGTGCGCGCGGCGGCCGTGCGCCAGCGGATGGAGGACGCCCGGCTGCGCCACCACGCGTACATCCGCGAGCACGGGGTGGACATGCCCGAGGTCGCCGACTGGACCTGGGAGGCCCGGAGGTGACCGCGACACCCTCGACCTGGGACTACGACCACTACGACCCGGCCGAGGAGCGGCTGCGCGAGTCGCTGTGCACGCTCGGCAACGGCTACTTCGCCACCCGCGGCGCGCTGCCCGAGTGCGCCGCGGACGACGTGCACTACCCGGGCACCTACGTGGCCGGCTGCTACAACCGGCTCACCTCCTCCGTCGCCGGACGGGAGGTGGAGAACGAGGACGTGGTCAACCTCCCCAACTGGCTGCCGTTGCGCTTCCGGACCGTCGGAGGGGACTGGATCACGCCGGACACCACCGAGGTGCTCGACCACCGGCAGACCGTCCACCTGGACTCGGGCGTACTGGAGCGCCGCACCCACTTCGGGATCGGCGACGGGCGCGTGCTGGTCGTGCGCCAGCTGCGCCTGGTGCACATGGCCGACCCGCACCTCGCGGCGCTGCGCACGGAGTTCACGCTCGACGCCGGCGCGGTGGACTTGGAGGTGGAGGCCGCCCTCGACGGCGGCGTCACCAACTCCGGTGTGCCGCGCTACCGGGACCTGGACGGCCGTCACCTGACCCATGTGCACACAGGCGTCACCGACGACAGCGGGGTATGGCTGCGCTGCCGCACCCGCACCTCGGACATCCGGATCGGCCTGGCGGCCCGCACCACGGCAGGGGCGCCCGTCACCCCGGCCCGGGAGCACCAGCGGGTCACCCAGTACGCGACCGTGCGTGCCGAGCCGGGCCGTACCGTCACCGTCGACAAGGTGGTCGCCCTGCACACCTCGCGCGACCCTGCGATCAGCGACCCCCTGCAGGCCGCCGTCGACCGGGTGACCGACGCCCCCGGCTTCGAGGACCTGCTTCGAAGCCACGGTACGGCCTGGGGCCAGCTGTGGCGCCGCGCCGAACTCGACGTCCCCGGTGAGGCGGGCAACATCCTGCGCCTGCACCTCTTCCACGTGCTGCAGACCCTCTCCCCGCACACCGCCGACCTGGACGTCGGCGTACCGGCCCGAGGGCTGCACGGGGAGGCCTACCGCGGTCACGTCTTCTGGGACGAGCTGTTCGTCCTGCCCTACCTCAACCTGCACTTCCCGGAGGTGTCCCGGGCCCTGCTGCACTACCGCCACCGCCGCCTGGAACGGGCCCGCGCCGCGGCCCGCGCGACCGGCCGGCGCGGCGCGCTCTACCCGTGGCAGAGCGGCAGCGACGGACGCGAGGAGACCCAGCAGCTGCACCTCAACCCGCACTCGGGCCGCTGGCTGCCCGACCACTCGCACCTCCAGCACCACGTGGGGTCGGCGATCGCCTACAACGTGTGGCAGTACTGCGAGGCGAGCGGCGACGCGGAGTTCCTGCACACCAAGGGCGCCGAGATGCTGCTGCAGATCGCGCGTTTCTGGGCGGACTCCGCCACCTGGGACGCCCGGCTGGGCCGGCACCGCATCCGGGGCGTCGTCGGCCCCGACGAGTACCACGAGGCGTACCCCGGCGCCGACCGGCCCGGTCTCGACGACAACGCCTACACCAACGTGACCGCCGCCTGGGTCCTGGCCCGCGCCCTGGAGGTCCTGCGCGACCTGCCCGAGCCCCGCCGCCGCGAGCTGGTCGAGCGCACCGCCCTGGACGACACCGAACTCGAGCAGTGGGAGAGCGTCTCCCGCACCCTCCACGTCCCCTTCCACCAGGGCGTCGTCAGCCAGTTCGAGGGCTACGGCGATCTCGCCGAACTCGACTGGGCGGGCTACCGGGAGCGGTACGGCGACATCCGGCGCCTGGACCGCGTCCTGGAGGCCGAGGGCGACAGCCCGAACAACTACCAGGCGTCCAAACAGGCCGACGTGCTGATGCTCGGCTACCTCTTCTCCCCGGACGAACTGCGCTCGCTCTTCGACCGCCTGGGGTACCGCCTGGACGAGGAGACCTGGCAGCGCACCGTCGACTACTACCTGGCCCGCACCAGCCACGGTTCGACCCTCAGCGGCCTGGTGCACGGCTGGATCCTCGCCCGGGCCCGCCGCGCCGAGGCGTGGGCCTACTGTTTGGAGGCCCTCAAGGGCGACGTCGCCGACCTCCAGGGCGGCACCACCGGCGAGGGCATCCACCTCGGTGCCATGGCGGGCACCCTCGACCTGGTGCAGCGGGGTTTGACCGGGCTGGAGACCCGCTCCGGCGCCCTCTGGCTGAACCCCGTGCCGCTCCCGGAGCTGTCGTCGTACGGCTTCTCCGTCCGCTACCAGGGCCACTGGGGCGTGCGGTTCCGGCTGGAGCACGGCCGGCTGGAGATCGCCGTGCCCGACTCCGGCCCGCTGCCCATCGACGTCCGGCTGCCGGACCGCGAGGTGCGGCTGGAGCCCGGCGACACCTGCAGGCTGGCCCTGCCGGACTGACCGCCGGCCCGGTCAGCCCGGCAGCGGGTAGGCCACGGTGCGCGGGAACCCGTCCGGCCTGCCGTCGGTGTAGGTGAGGGTCATCCGCGTGAAGTGCCGCTCGCCGGGGTCGCTCTGCGAGGCCCTCGGCTCGTCGAGCCGCACGGTCACGGGGTACGCGCGGAAGGTGCCCGCGGCGCAGTAGGGATCGCAGTCGTTGACGACGTTGGTGCCCCGGCCCACCGCGGCGTGAGCGTCCCAGCGCAGCCAGTGCATCGAGACCAGTCGGCTGTTGCCGTCCCCGCAGGCGAGGACGTACGCCTCGGGACGGACCTCGGGCTGTGAGGCGCAGTCCAGGAGCACCGGGTCAGGTGCCTGCCGGTGCTGCGCCGTCCGGGCGGTGTCGGTGTGCTGCGCCGACGGTGCCGCGAAGGCCGTGCCCATGGGTACTGCGAGCGCGGCGGCGGCACAGAGCGTGATCGCTGCCCTCATCGGGTTTCTGCCCATGTCTGCTCCCGGCCTTCTCGGGGTCGCTTGTCTCCGCTCCGTTCCCCGTACCGACCGTACGACCGCGCCCGGGAACGCACCACTCGTACGGAGCAGCGCCCGGACCAGCGCGGGGAGCCGGCCGGTGCTACCCGGGCGCGTCCAGCACACCGGCCACCAGGCGGCGCGCGTACCCGGCGTCGAGCCCGCCGGGGCGGAACAGGATCCGGTACATGACGGGCGCGACGACGCGGTCCACCACCGTCTCCGTGTCGGGTACCGCCTCCCCGCGGCCGGCCGCGCGGGCGAGGACCACGTCGATCTGCTCGGCGGCGTAGGCCGAGCACTGGCCCGCGTTGGCGCCGTCCGGATCGCCCAGCAGGGCGTCGCGGATGTAGGCGCGGCCCGGGGGAGAGGCCATCTCGTCGAGGAACTGCTCGGCCCAGGCCGTCAGATCGGCGCGCAGGCTGCCGCGGTCCTCCGGGTCCGAGTCGGGACGCAGCCGTTCGACGGCCACGTCCGACAGCAGTTCCTGGAGGTCTCCCCAGCGGCGGTACACCGTCGACGGGGTGACTCCGGCGCGGGCGGCGACCAGCGGCACCGTCAGCGCCTCACGGCCCATCTCGGCGGTGAGTTCGCGGACGGCCGTGTGCACCGACTCCTGGACCCGGGCGCTGCGCCCGCCCGGGCGGGCCATCGGTCTGGGACTCATGCCCACACCTTAGAACAGCGCCCTCGCGTCAGGCGGAGCCCCGTTCGTGGGCCAGGCCGACGCGCACCACGGTGGCCTCGTCGAAGGGGCGTCCGAGCACCTGCAGGCCGATCGGCAGCCCGGCCCGGTCGGTGCCGGCCGGCACGGTGAGCGCGGGAACGCCGGTGATGTTCGCCGGCGCGGAGAGCCGGACGTAGGCGTCCGAGACGCTCTCCACGGTGCCGTCGGGCCACGACACGGACGTCTGTCCGGCCGGTACGGCGGTGAGCGGCACGGTCGGGGCGACCACGACGTCGACCTGCCGGAGCATGCGCGCCCACTCCCGCCGCATCAGCGTCCGCGCCCGCTGGGCCCGCAGGTGGTCCCCGGCGGACATCAGCTCCCCGGCCTCCAGCAGCACGCGGACGTCGTCCTCGTACAGTCCGGCGGCGGTGCGCAGGGTCCGCTCGTGGTAGGCGGTGGCCTCGGGCACCATCAGCCCCCACTGGACCGCCTGGACGTAGCGGGCCATCGGGATCTCCACGTCGACGAGGCGGGCGCCGCGCAGCGCCAGCCGGTCCACGGCGCGGCGGACGGCATCGGCGACCTCCGGGTCGACGTGGTCGAAGTAGTAGGTGGTCGGCACGCCGACGCGCAGCCCGGACAGGTCGTCCGGATCCGTCGCCGGCCGGTGGCCCGGGGCGGGCGCGGGGCGTGACGCGGGATCGCGCGGATCGTGCCCCACGAGGGCGGCCAGGACCGTCGCGGCGTCCTCGACGGTCCGGGTGATCGGGCCGACGTGGTCCAGCGACCACGACAGGGAGGTCACTCCGTGCCGGGGCACCAGGCCGTACGTCGGTTTGAGGCCGACGACGCCGTTGAGCGCGGCGGGCACGCGGATCGATCCGCCGGTGTCCGTGCCGAGCGCGAAGGTGGCCGCGCCCGCCGCCACCGCGACGGCCGAGCCTCCGCTGGAGCCGCCCGCGACCCTGCCGCGGTCGTGGGCGTTGCGCGTCTGGGGGGTGGTGAGGCCGTAGGCGAACTCATGGGTGTGGGTCTTGCCGGCCAGCACCGCGCCGGCCGCCGTCAGCCGCGCGGCGACCGTGCTGTCGGCCGGGGCGCGATGCCCGGCGCGGACGCGGGAACTCGCCGTGGTCGCCGTGCCGGCGACGTCGATCAGGTCCTTGAGGCCCATGGGGACGCCGTGCAGCGGCCCGCGGAGGCGGCCGTGCGCCACGTCCCGCTCGGCCGCCAGCGCCGAGCGCCGGGCCCGGTCGGCCGTCAGGGTCACGTACGCGCCGAGCGACGCCACCTCGCGGGCGCGCTCCAGCACCGAGTCGACCAGTTCGACCGGGGAGAGCCGCCGGGCGCGGATCTCCCGCGCGGCGGCGGTCAGGGACAGCTCATACGGCCGCACGGTGCCCCTCCTCCCGCACGGTGTCCGACGCGTCGGCGGCGTCGAAGGCGGCGGCGGGCGGCGTGTCGCCGAAGTCCAGTTCGCGCAGCACCGAGACGACGTCCTGGATGTGGCGGGCGGTGGCCGCCACCACGGCTCGGTGGTCCTCTTCCGGGGTGGGCATGCGCCCCTCCTTCCTGCGGGGGTGGAACCCCTGGCCGCTTAAAGCCAAAGGTTTGCGTTAGTGGACCGTAGGTCCTACGGTGGCTAAACGCAAACCAATAGCTTTTAGTGACTTGAGAAAGAGCGGATCCTCCATGCAGACCCCGTCCTGGACCGTGGGCGACACCACCGTCCACCGCATCGACGAGACCCTTCTGCCGCCCGCCACCGGCCCCTGGCTGCTGCCCGGAGCGACCCCCGAGGTGGTCACCCGCCAGGACTGGCTGCGCCCCGACTTCGCCGACGACGACGGTGTCCTGCGCCTCGGCAGTCACAGCTTCGCCCTGACCACCGGGGGACTGCGGGTCGTCGTCGACACCGGCATCGGCAACGGCAAGACGCGCGCCAACCCGGCCTGGCACGACCTGCGCACCGACTACCCGCTGCGGCTCACCGCGGCGGGCTTCCCGCCGGACACCGTCGACCTGGTGATCCTCACCCACCTGCACACCGACCACGTCGGCTGGAACACCACCCGCACCGACGACGGCTGGGTCCCCACCTTCCCCAACGCCCGCTACGTCGTCTCCCGCTCCGAGCGCGACTTCTGGGCCGGGTACGCGATGGACGAGCCGCGCCGCCAGATGTTCCGGGACTCCGTCCACCCGGTCGAGGACGCCGGACTCCTCGACGCCGTGGAGGTCCCCGCCGAGGGCACCGACCTCGCGCCCGGCCTGCGTCTGCTGCCGACACCGGGGCACACCCCGGGTCACGTCGCCGTACGGGTGGGCGGGCCCGGCGGCGGTGCCCTGGTCACCGGGGACTGCGTCCACCACCCCGTGCAGCTCGCCCACCCCGCGCTGGGCAGTTGCGTGGACATCGACCCGGCCCTCGCCGCGTCGACCCGGCGCTCCCTGCTCGCCTCGCTGGCCGGCACCGACACCCTGGTGCTGGGCACCCACTTCCCGCCGCCCACCGCGGGACGGGTCGTCGCCGACGGCGACGCCTACCGGCTGGCGCCCGTGCCCGGCCGGTTCGTGCGATAAGGCGCCGATTGCATCCACCGTGTGGTCCGGCGGACGGTCCGCAACCGCGACCGCCGCACCGGTGTCTCCTGTCGTCGAGAACGCCGATCCATCAAGGCGACCCACCCCGTTGGAGGACCGCGCCATGCACACCATGACCGCCCCGACCGGCGCCGACCCGGCGCGCCGCGACGACACCGACGGCGACTTCCTGCTCCCGCCGCCCCGCCCCGCCGACCGCCTCCCCTGCCGCGTCGACCCGGTCGACCTGCGGCGCCTGGACCTGCTGGCCCTGCTCACCGCGGCCGGCATCGCGCCGTCCGCCGGGGACCGGGCCGCCATCGAACGGCTCAGCGAACTCCCCGGCAGCGTGCACACGGCACTGCACCGCTGGCTGGAGCAGGCGTACGGCTTCTGCCGCTGATCCGCGGCGGCGGCCCGGCACGGGCTCAGAAGTCCACGGGGTCGCGCACCAGCGGGCAGGTCATGCAGTGCCCGCCCCCGCGGCCCCGGCCCAGTTCCGCGCCGACGATGGTGACGACCTCGACGCGGGCCTCGCGCAGCAGCGCGTTGGTGAGGGTGTTGCGGTCGTAGGTGAACACCACGCCCGGCTCGATGGCGACGGCGTTGTTGCCGCTGTCCCACTGCTGGCGTTCGGAGGCGTAGGCGTCACCGCCCGTCTCCACCACCCGCAGCGAGGAGAGCCCGAGGGCCTTGGCGACGACGTCGACGAACGGCGTCGTGCCCTCGTCGACGACGTCCAGGCCGCCGGCCCGGTCCCCGGGACGCAGCGAGAAGGTGTGCACCGCGTCCATGATGCGCGGATACAGGGTCACCACATCGCGGTCGGCGAAGGTGAACACCGTGTCCAGGTGCATGGCGGACCGCAGCTTCGGCATCCCGGCCACGACGACGTGCTCGGCGGCGCCGGCGCGGAACAGGGCGGCGGCGACCTGGGTGATGGCCTGGCGCGACGTGCGCTCGCTCATGCCCATGAGGACCACGCCGTTGCCCACCGGCATGATGTCGCCGCCCTCGAAGGTGGCCTGGCCCCAGTCGAGTTCGGGGTCGCCCCACCACACCTTGGCGCCGGTGAAGTCGGGGTGGAAGGTGTAGATCGCCTTCATCAGCAGCGTCTCGTCGTGCCGGGCGGGCCAGTACAACGGGTTGAGGGTGACCCCGCCGTACAGCCAGCAGGTGGTGTCCCGGGTGTACAGCGTGTTGGGCAGCGGCGGCATCAGGTACTCGCGGGCGCCGGTGGACTCGCGGGCGAGCGAGAGGTACGGGGAGCGGAAGTCCTCCGGCAGATCGCCGACGGCGAGCCCGCCGACCAGGTACTCGGCCAGCTCCCTGGGCGACAGGGTCTCCAGATAGGCGCGGGTGGCGTCGATGAGGCCGATGCCGACCTGATTGGCGGTGATCTTCCGGTCCAGGAGCCACGCCTTCGCCTGCGGGATCGCCATGATCTGCGCGAGCAGATCGTGCAGCTCCACCACCTCCACCCCGCGCCGGCGCAGTTCACCGACGAACGCGGCGTGGTCGCGCTCGGCGTTCTCCACCCACATCACGTCGTCGAAGAGGAGGTCGTCGGAGTTGGTCGGGGTCAGCCGCCGGTGTGCGAGGCCGGGGGAACACACCAGGACCTTGCGCAGCCGGCCGACCTCGGAGTGGACGCCGAGCGCGGGCTGCTCCACGCTGTCGATGCTGGTCACACGGTCTCCCTGAAGGTGCGGTGAGCGAGGGGTGCGGGAAGGGGTCGGGGAATCAGGAGGAATCAGGAGGAAGCAGGAGGGACGGGGAGCGCGGGGGTCACAGGCTGATCCATCCGACGGCCAGCGCCACCACGCCCAGGACCGCGCCGGCCACGGAGACGCCGAGGACCACGAGCTCCGCCGGCGAGAACAGCCGGCGGCCCTGTTCGCGGCGGGCCATCACGAACAGGGCGGTCGCCGGGGCGTAGAGGACGAACGAGACCAGGAGGTACTTCAGTCCGGCCGCGTACAGCAGGAACGCGGTGTACAGCGTGGCGACGACACCGACGGCCAGTTCGCGCGGCGAACCGCGCCCGCCCTCCGTGCGCGGGTCGTCCCGGACGCCGATCCGCACCGCGAACGCCGCCGCCAGCAGGTACGGGATCAGCGACAGCGCGCTGGTCAGGTTGAGCGCGAAGTCGAAGGCGTCGTCCGAGAAGCTGGTGACGATCAGCACCGCCTGGGTGAGCAGCGAGGTCATCAGCAGGGCCGGCACGGGCACGTCCGCGACGTTGGCGCGGCGCAGGAAGCGCGGCATGTCGTCGTCCTTCGCCGCGACGAAGAGCACCTCGGCCGCCATCAGCGTCCACGCCAGATAGGCGCCCAGCACCGAGACGATCAGACCGACGCTGACGAACACCCTGCCCCAGGTGCCGACGGCCTCCTCCAGGACGCCCGCCATGGAAGGCTGGCGCAGCTCCGCGATCTCGGCCATCGGCATGATGCCGTACGACACGATGGTCACCGACGCGAAGACGGCGAAGACGCTGAGGAAACCCAGCACCGTCGCCCGGCCCACGTCCGAACGGCGCTCGGCGTGCCGGGAGTAGACGCTGGCGCCCTCGACGCCGAGGAACACGAAGACGGTGGCCAGCATGGTGCCGCGCACCTGGGAGAAGAGCGAACCCGAGTAGTCCGCACCGCCGAAGTTGTCGGCGAACACGCCCGGCCTGAAGCAGACCAGGGCCAGCAGCACGAAGATGACGATGGGGACGAGCTTGGCCACCGTCACGATCCGGTTGATGGCCGTCGCCTCCCGCACCCCGCGCCGGATCATCCAGAAGAACGCCCACAGCCCGGCCGAGGACAGGACGACGGCGAGCGCGGTGTCACCGTCGCCCAGCTCCGGCCAGACGGAGCCGGCGGTCGACATGATGAGCACCCAGTAGGTCACGTTGCCCACGCAGGTGCTGGCCCAGTAGCCGAAGGCCGAGAAGAAGCCCAGGTACTCGCCGAAGCCCGCCTTGGCGTACGCGTAGACGCCGGCGTCCAGGTCGGGCCTGCGCACCGCCAGGGACTGGAAGACGAAGGCGAGCGTCAGCATGCCCGTCCCGGCCACGGTCCAGGCGATCAGCGCGCCCGCGACGCCGGTCTCCTCGGCGAACCGTCCCGGCAGCGAGAACACCCCGGCGCCCACCATCGACCCGACGACCATGGCCGTCAGGGTGAACAGCGGCAGCTTGGCGGTGGGCGGGGCCTGTCCGCCGTCGTCGGTGGTAGCGGCCTGCGACATGCCGTCCCTCGTGGTCGCCGGGCGATTGCGACCACTGTGCCTTACTTGGTGGCTTCGGGCATCTTGTTCGTTTCGCGCAGATCGATGCCTCGCCGGGCGAGGGTCAGCACGCCCGCGACGACCACGGCCACACCGAGCAACTGCGGCAGGACCCACCAGCCGGCGCGCACCTCCTCGCGGTAGAGGAAGACGCCGAGCATGAGGCTCACCGCGGCGTCCCCCAGGGTGAGGGCGGGCTGGGAGGCCACCAGCGGTCCGCCCTGCATGGCGTGCTCCAGCAGCAGCACGGCTCCCACACCGGCGGCGGCGAAGGCGTACGTCTGCCACGCCGTCAGGAAGCCGGCCACCCCGTCGGTGTCCAGGACGCGCATGGAGTCCTTCATCAGGGCCGCCGTCAGCGCGTAGCACACCGCGGTGGCCGCCCCGAGGCAACCGGCGCGCGCCTTGCCGACGGCACGTCTGAGGCCCGCCGCCGCCAACAGCACGGCCGCTCCGGCGCAGGCCACCAGCGCGGGCAGCCAGCGGTCCAGGGCGACGTCCTCCTCACCGGCGTCCGGCGCGGCCGACACCAGCGCGACGCCGAGCCCGACGACCACCCCGCCCACGGCCAGCCACACGGCGGGGGCCAGACGGCGGCCGGTGGCGAGCGAGGCCAGCAGCAGCGCCAGCGGAAGCTCCAGCACGAACAGCGGCTGTACGAGTGACAGCGGCCCCGTCGCCAGGGCCACCGCCTGGCTCACACCGGCGACGACCACGGCCAGCATGCCGCCGAGCCACACCGGCCGCCGCAGCAGGTCGAGGACGAGTCCCGGGCGGAACCCCTGGGACTGCGGCACGGTCAACGCCGCCTTGCGCTGGAGCACGGTGGCCAGCGCGTTGCTGAACGCGGCGAGGAGTGCGAAGAGCACCGGCAGTACGACAGCCATCCACCGATACTCGCCCGGTTCGCCGCACTCCGCGCGCGGCGGCCGTCAGTCCTTCTTCTCGGCGGGCTCCGTCTCGGCGCCCGTGTCCTGCTGCTCGGCCGCCCGCGGGGCATCGGCGGCGGTGTAGTAGACCGAGGTGCCCTGCTTGGTGCGCTGGGCCTGGTTCCTGGCGACGAGCCCCTCGAGCGTGGTGCGCACGACCGTGGTCTTGATGCTCCGCCCGGTGTTGGCCCGCCCCAGTGCCGTGGCGACCTCGGCGGCGGAACGCGGCTCGCTCTGCTCCGCGAGGTGGGCGCGCACCAGCTCGACCAGGGTGGGCTGGGCGGTGGCCTGCTCGGCGGCGGAGCCCTTCGCCGACGGCTTCTTCGCCGCGCGCTTCCCGCCCGTCCTGGCGGACGACTTCGCGCCCTGCCCGGCGGGCGTCTTCGCGGCCTGTCCGGGGGCCGGCTTCGCCGCGGACCTGGACCTGGCCGTGGACTTGGAGGCCGGCTTGGCGCCCGGCTTCGGGGCGGCGGCGCGCCGGGGCGCCGCCGCGCTCTTGCGGCCCCGCGTCCGCTTGGCGGCGGGCTCCGTGGCGGCGCCGTCGCGGGGCGCGGGCACCGATGCCGCGTCGGCCGTGTCCGGCGCGGTTGCGGTGTCGGCGGCGTCCTGGGCGGCCGACGGCGGCGTGATGCCCAGCGCCTGCTGCATGTTCACCAGCAGGGCGTGGTCGTGCTGCAGCCCGGCCAACTGCTGCTGGAGCGCGGCGATCTCGGCGCTGACCCGCTCCTGCTCCTTGACGTTGCGCTCCAGGTCGTCGGTCACCTGGACGCTGTACTGCGATGCCAGTTGGGTGGCGGGCTGTGTCGTGCTCTCGGACATGCTTCGACTCTCCTCGATTCGCGGCCGTGAAGGCTCGGGAGGAACTACGGGACTTCGGGCGCGGGACATGAGGACCATGTCCGATCGGCGCTCGGCCGGTATACCACGTATGGCGGTCACCGCGGTATGTCCCGCCGTGTTTCCTCGTGCGTGCGTTCGGTCCGCGAACACCCCGGGCTCATTGGCCCTCCGGCACCTCCACGATGTTCCCGTCCTTGTCGACGGTGTGCGTCTGCCAGTAGGTGTCCCACTCGTCACCGACGTGCTCGGGGACCTTTCCTTCCGGATAACGGGTGTAACCCTCGGGTGGTTCCTCACCGTTCGGGACGCACGCGCTGCCGGTGCCGCCGACGGAGATGACGGGGTACTCGCCGCCGCCGCAGGTCGCCTCCTCCATGGAGCAGCCGCTCAGTGCCGCGGCGGCGGCGCAGGCCAGGGCGAGGCCCAACGCGGGGCGGGCCGCGCTGACTCGGTGGCGGGCTGACGGTCGGACGGCTCGGCCGGTGCGGCGCATGGGTGACTCCCTCGTGACGACTGACAGGGCAAGCCTCCCCCGGACGGGGAGGGTGTCTCATGAGTACGGGTACTCAGTCCCGTGGGTCCCGCCGCTCGGCTCGCCCGGCCGTGCGGTCGGCCTCGCGCGCCGCGTCATGTGCCTCCCGTTCGGCCCGGTCCAGGGCCTGCGCGGTCGTGTGCTCCCGTTCGCGTGCCGTGCCCAGTTCCCGCTCGGCCCGGGCGAGTTCCGCGTGCGCCTCACGCAGCCGCCGCTCGGCCGCGGACACCTCCTCGCGTGCCCGGTCGACCGCTTCCCCGGCCCGCCGGGACGCGGCGTCGGCGTCCTCCCGTTCCGCGCGTCGGTCATGTGCCTCCCGCGCGGCCCGCTCCGCCGCCCGCTCCGCGCGGGCCTGTTCCTCCTGCCGACGTCTGCGGCGCCGTTCGGCGAGTTCGTCCCCCGCCGGGCCCTCGGGAGGGGCGTGCGGACGGGTGGGCCGCTCACGTGGTGCGGGCCCGGCCCGGCCGCCGCCCGAGGGGAACTCGGACGGCGGGGTGAGCGAGCCGGTCAGGCGCCCACCGGCCCACTGCTCCGCCGCGGCCGGGTCGGCGAGTACGGCCAGCAGCGTCGACTCGACCTCCCGCCGCGCCCCTTCGGACAAGGGGTGCCCCGCCTCGCGGGCGAGGTCGGCGGCCTGCCGGGACAGGGCGGTCACGACGCTGCGCCGCTGTGCGGACAACTCCTTGAGGCCGTCGGCGTCCAGGGCGCGGTACGCCTCGCGCAGCGCCCGGCCGAGTTCCAGGAACCGCCGGCTCTCCTCGGGCAGGGAACGGGTCAGCAGGTTCGCCGCCCACGCCGCGAGGGTGGGCCGGCGGGCCGCGTGCAGACGGCGGGCGTCCTCCTTGCGGCCGGCCGATCTGGCGGCCCCGGCGTGCCGCTCGCGGAGGGAGACGAAGTCGGACGGCGGCGCGGCGTACAGCAGGTCGAGCACCGACTCGACCGGCCCGACCGACGGGGCGTCCTCGGCCGAACCGGCTGAACCGGCCGAACCGACCGGCACCGGGCCCCGGTCGCCGTCCCTCCGGCCGGGTCCGTCCTCGCGTCGCGTGCTCATCCGTCTCCGCCTCCGCCTCGGCGTCCGTGCGCGGCGCTGCCCCTACGGCCGTGCGTGCTTCACCGCCGCCGCGTCCTCGTCGTCGTACACCAGCAGACCGTCCTCGCGCAGCCGGGCGCCCGGGGTGGGGGAGTGGGCCGTCAGGCGTCCGTCGTGCATGAGGTGGTCCACGGGGACACCGCGGGCCAGGACGGCGAAATCGGCGATGAGACGCCGGTGGCACCGCCACCACACCGCTTCACTGCACATCACCGTGGTGCGTTCCCGCGCCGCCGCCTCCAGCAACTCGTCCATGGCGGTGACGAACTCCGGCGAACGGGTGTGGCCCGCGTACCCGCGGAACGACGTGTTGCGCCACACCACGTCGGGCGAGTCCGCGGCCGGCTTGCGGAACCCGCCCAGCCGCCGCTCCCACCGGTAGGCGAGGCCCTCCTCGGGCAGCCACTCGGCGAGCCGTTCCCGCAGCAGGTCGGGGTCGCGGCGGCTGCCCGGCGCGGTCCTGACGTCGACCACGGTGGAGACGCCGGCGCCCCGCAGCAGCTCGGCCAGCGCGGCGCGGTCCGCGGTGCCGTGCCCGAAGGTGACCAGATGGGGCTGTGCCATGGGAACGGGGTCCCCGCACCGCCCGCGCTCATGCCTCCCGACCACCCGTGCTCATGGCCCCCCGGCCGCCCGCGTCCGGCACCGGCCGCCGGCCGAACGTGCGCCGGTAGGCGTGCGGGCTCACCCCGGTGGTGCGCTTGAAGCGGTCGCGGAACGAGGTGGGCGAGCCGAAGCCGACCTGTGCCGCGATGCGTTCCACCGAGTGCTCCGTGGTCTCCAGCAGGTGCTGCGCCTGCCGGACGCGTGCCCGGTGCAGCCACTGCAGCGGCGTGGAACCGGTCTGGTCCCGGAACCGGCGGATCAGCGTGCGGGTGCTCATCCCGGCGTGGCCGGCGATGTCCGCGAGGCTGAGGTCGCGGGAGAGGTTGTCCCGCAACCAGGCGAGCAGCGGTTCGAGAGCGGAGCCGCGGGGTGTGGGCGGAGTGTCGTGCGGAACGAACTGGGCCTGGCCGCCCTCGCGTTCCAGCGGCATGACCGACAGCCGGGCGGCGTCGGCGGCGACCGCGGAGCCGTAGTCGCGGCGGATCATGTGCAGGCACAGGTCCAGTCCCGCGGCGGCGCCGGCCGAGGTGAGGATCCGGCCGTTGTCCACGTAGAGCACGTCCGGGTCGACCTCCACCTCCGGGTACGCGGCGGCCAGGACGTCGGCGGCGGCCCAGTGGGTGGTGACCCGCAGGCCGTCGAGGAGCCCGGTGGCGGCGAGCGGGAAGGTGCCCGAGCAGATGGAGGCGATGCGTGTGCCCTCGGCGGCGGCGGCGCGCAGCGCCTCGATGACGGCGGGGGAGAGCGCGCCGCCGGGAGTGGCCGTGCCCGGCACGATGATGGTGTCCGCGTCCCGCAGGCCGTCCAGACCCCAGGGCGCGCGCAGGGTGAAGGCCCCGGCGTCGGTCTCGGGGTGCTCGGCGCACACGCGGATCCGGTAGCCGGGGCGCCCGTCGGGGAGCCGGGTGCGGGTGAAGACCTCGATCGGCGTGGACAGGTCGAACGGGATCACCTGGTCCAGGGCGAGAACGGCGACGGTGTGCACGGCCGGATCGGACCTCCTCACGGATCGGCGGCCGCGGCCACGGCCCGCCGCCGACCCATTGAACCGCAGGTCGCGGGGGCCCTCGCGCACCCTGGCACTATCCCGTCGAAAGGTGGCACGAATGCCACCGCCCCGCCGCCGGACGCCGTCCCCCGCCGCCGAGGCGCCGCCGTGCCGGGGCCGCGGCTCACGGCCGGCCGGTGGCGGCCGCGAGGCCCGCCCACTCCTCGCGCAGGATGCCGAACAGCACCCGGTCGTGCCGCCGCCCGTCGGTCAGCACGGCGGCACGGCGCCGGCCCTCCTCCCGGAAGCCCAGCCCGAGGAAGCAGCGCACGGCGCGCTCGTTGCCGCTCCAGGTGTCCAGCTCCAGCCGGTGCAGGCCGTACGCGCCGAACAGGTGGTCCATGAGCAGGCGCAGTGCCTCCGAGCCGTGACCGCGGCCCCAGAACTCCTTCTCGCCGATGGTGACGCCCAAGGTGGCCACTCCGGCGTACGGGTCCAGGTCGCGGTAGTCGGCCATGCCTATCGCCCCGCCCCCGGCCGCGTCCTCGACGGTGAACACGGCCGACTCCCGGGGGCTGAGCCGCAGCATGGTGTCGAAGGCGAGCGCGACCGCCTCCGCCGTGACGGGGCCGAAACACGGGTCGCCGGCGGCCGCCCAGCGCACCACCTCGGGGTCGTTGCGCCACCGGAGGTGATGCGCCGCGTCCTCGGACCGCAGCGCCCGCAACCTGGTCAGTCGTCCTTCGATCATCGCGTGATCGTAGTCGCGTGACGCGAACGGCCCGCACGCGGCCACCGTTCTCTGCCCTCAGCCTCTGCGTCCGGCTTGCCTAAAGCTATTAGGCAAATGCATAATCGCTTCAGGTAAACGGAGGGATGGTTATGGCGCGCGTGGGTCTGAGCACGGAACGCCTGGTGCGGGCGGGCGCGGAACTGGCCGACGAAGTCGGCTTCGACCAGGTGACGGTCTCCGCGCTGGCCAGGCGGTTCGACGTCAAGGTCGCGAGCCTGTACTCGCACGTGCGCAGCTCCCAGGACCTCAAGACCCGCATCGCCCTGCTCGCCCTGGAGGAGCTGGCCGACCGGGCCGCCACGGCGCTGGCCGGGCGGGCCGGCAAGGACGCCCTCGCCGCCTTCGCGGACGTCTACCGGGACTACGCCCGCGAACACCCCGGCCGCTACGCCGCGGCGCAGTTGCGCCTGGACCCCGAGACGGCGGCCGCCAGCGCGGGCGTCCGCCACGCGCGGATGACCCGCGCCGTCCTGCGCGGCTACGACCTGACCGAGCCCGACCAGACCCACGCCGTCCGCCTGCTGGGCAGCGTCTTCCACGGCTACGTCAGCCTCGAGATGGGCGGCGGCTTCAGCCACAGCGCCCCCGACACCCAGCAGACCTGGACCCGCATCGTGGACGCCCTCGACGCCCTGCTGCGCAACTGGCCGGCCCCCTCGGCCCCGTAACGAGCACCGACACCCCCACAGCCGGAGAAGACATGCACGCCCACGGCGACCTGATCAGCACCCCCCTCACCCCGGACCTCGTCCGCGGCGCCCTCGACCTGGAGCGCACCCGGCACGGTCTGCTGCCGCACCGGCTGCCCGCCCGGGCCCGCGCCCAGAACACCGACGGACAGCTGGCCATGGCCGAGTCCCAGCCCTCCGGCGTACGCCTGGCCCTGCGCACCCGGGCCACCGTCCTGGAGCTGGACACGCTGCCCACCAAGCGGGTCTACGCCGGGGCCCCGCCCCGCCCGGACGGCGTGTACGACCTGCTCGTCGACGGACGCCCGGCGGGGCAGGGCACGGTCGCCGGCGGCAACACGCTGACCATCGACATGACCGCCGGCACCGCGTCCCTCGAGCCCGGACCGGTCGGCACCCTCCGCTTCCCGGAGCTGCCCCCGGGAGACAAGACCGTCGAGATCTGGCTGCCGCACAACGAGACCACCGAACTGGTCGCGCTGCGCGCCGACGCGCCCGTCGGGCCGGCCCCGGACCCGGGCCGCAGGGTCTGGCTGCACCACGGCAGCTCCATCAGCCACGGTTCCGACGCCGCCGGCCCCACCACGACCTGGCCCGCCCTCGCCGCCTCCCTCGGCGGCGTCGAACTGGTCAACCTGGGCCTGTCCGGCGGCGCCCTGCTCGACCCGTTCACCGCCCGGGCCATGCGCGACACCCCCGCCGACCTGATCAGCGTCAAGATCGGCATCAACGTCGTCAACGCCGACCTGATGCGGCTGCGTGCCTTCGGCCCCGCCGTGCACGGCTTCCTCGACACCGTCCGCGAAGGCCACCCCACCGCACCGCTGCTGGTCGTCTCGCCCGTGCTGTGCCCCGTCCACGAGGACACGCCCGGCCCCCTCGCGCCCGATTTCAGCGAGGCCGCCGAGGGACGGCTGCGCTTCGTGGCCACCGGCGACCCGGCGGAACGCGCGAGCGGCAAGCTGACCTTGAACGTCATCCGGGACGAGCTGGCCCGGATCGTGGCCCAGCGGGCGGCCGACGACCCGAACCTGCACCACCTCGACGGCCGCGAACTCTACGGCGAGGCGGACGCGGCCGAGCTGCCCCTGCCGGACAACGTCCACCCGGACGCCGCCACCCACCGCCGCATGGGCGAGCGCTTCGCCGCGCTGGCCTTCGGGGACGGCGGCGCCTTCGCCGCCTGAACGCCCCCGGACCCCCGCCTGACCGCCCCCGGACCGCCGCCGAGCGCTCACCCGCCGTCCCGGCCGCGCAGGACGGCGGAGAAGCGCCGGGCGACCTCGTGCCAGACCGCCCGGGCGGCGGGCTCGTCCCGCTCCGCCCGGCGGGCCAGCGCCACCGGGTCCAGGCCCCGGGCGCGAATCCGCTCCGGATTCCACGACCGGACCCGGGCCGCGTCCGCCTCGGGGTGGAACTGCACGCCCCAGGCCCGGTCGCCGACCCGGAACGCCTGGTACGGGCACCGCTCGCTCTCCATCAGCCAGGCGGCGCCCGGCGGCAGGGCGGTGACGGCGTCCACATGGTGCTCGACGGCGGTCACCCGCCGCGGCAGCCCGGACAGCAGCGGATCGTCCCCGGCCTCCGGTCGCAGGGTGAGCGGCGTGCTGCCGAACTCCGGTGCGCCGTGCTCGCCGCGGACCGTGCCCCCCGCGACCCGGGCGAGGAGCTGTCCGCCGAGGCAGATGCCGAACACGGGGGCGCCCCGCTCCAGTGCCTCGGCGACCAGCGTGCGGGCGGGCGCCAGCCAGGGCGCGCGGACGTCGTCGTCGGGCAGATAACCGCCGCCGAGGACCATGACGCCGTCGTGCGCCAGGCGCCGGGGGAGCGGGGCGCCGGCATGGGCGCGCACCACGTCCAGCGCCGTCCCCTCCGCCGTCAGCCAGTCACCGAACCGGCCCGGCCCGCCGCCCGGTCCGTTCTGCACCACCAGTAGCCGCGTCATCGCCCACTCCCTGCCTCACAGCACTCCCCGCCTCACGGCCTCGGACACCACCTCACTGCCCGCGGAGCCTCGGAACGCAACCCGGCCGACGGGTCACACCTGCGCGGCGCGATGGGTCGGTTCGCCGTCGACGACCGTCAACAGCACGGGCACATCGGCCAGTTCGGTGGCCGGCACGGTGAGCGGGTCGGCGGCGAGCACGGTCAGGTCGGCGCGGTGACCGACCGCGATCCGCCCGGCCTCGTGCTCCTCGCTGGCCGCGTAAGCCGCGTTGACGGTCATGCCGCGCAGCGCCTCCAGCGCCGACAGGGCCTGGTCCGGGCCGTGCGGCGGCAGGCTGAGATCGCGGGTCGGGCGGCGGTGGCGGGCCCCGGCCATGACACCCAGCGGCGGGTACGGCGCGATGGGCCAGTCGGAGCCGAGGACCACGACGGCGCCGGAGTCGTGCAGGTCGCGGCACCGCCACGCCCGTGAGGCGCGCGGTTCGCCCAGTCGCCGGGACCAGTTGTCGGAGTGGTCGGCCCGGGTGAAGTCGCAGCAGTGGGTGGGCTGCATCGACGCCACGACACCCAGCTCGGCGAACCGGCGCAGGGTGTCGTCCGGCACGGTCTCGATGTGCTCGACCCGGTGACGCACCCCGCGCCCGCCGCTCGCCCGGGCCTTCTCGACCGCGTCGAGGACATGGCGCACGGCCGCGTCGCCGATCGCGTGCGTGGCCGTGGGCACGCCGGCCCGGTGCAGTTCGCCGACGATCCGGGTGTACTGCTCGGGGTCCGGCCAGAACGCGTGCCGGGACTCGCCGTGGCAGTCCGGCTGCTCCAGCCAGGCGGTGCCGTTGTCGACGGTCCCGTCCATGAAGATCTTGACGCCGGCGGTACGCCAGAGCCGGCCGCCCCTGCCCTGTCCCTCGACGAGCGCCCGCACCCCGTCCGCGTCGGTGCCCGGCTGGCACCAGGGCGCCACCCGCAGGCGCAGCGGCAGCCGTCCCGCCTGGTCCAGCTCGGCGAAGAAGTCGAGGCTGTCCCCGTTCGCGTCCATGACGTGGCCGCCGGTCAGGCCGGTGGCCGCCATGGCGCGCAGGGCCGCGGCGAGCCGGTCGAGGCGCTCCGCGCGCGTGGGCTGCGGGGCGACCCGCTCCACCAGCTCGCAGGCGGCGTCCTCCAGCAGCAGACCCGTGGGGCGCCCGTCGGCGTCGCACACCACCTCGGCGGTGGCCTGGTCGAAGGTGCGCGGCCCGTCCACCCCGGCCAGCTCCAGGGCCCGCCGGCTGGCCAGCATCGAGTGCGCGTCGAAGAGCAGCAGCAGCGCGGGCACGCCGTCGAGGACCGCATCGAAGGGCGCCGTCCGCACCGGGCGGTCACCGAAGACGTTGGGGTCCAGGCCCCAGCCGTGCAGCCACGCGCCGGGGGGCAGGTCCCGTACGGCGCCGGCCAGTGCCGCGCGCACCGCGTCGACGTCGGTGCAGCCCGACAGGTCGAGCCCGTGGGTCAGTTCGGCGCCGGTGACGGGGTGGATGTGCCCGTCGACCAGGCCCGGTGTCACCACGGCGCCCTTCAGGTCGACCACCGTGGTCGAGGCGTCCGCCAGCGCACGCATCTCCCGGTCGTCACCGAGGGCGGAGATCCGGCCGTCGACCGCGGCCAGCGCGGTCTGCGGCAGAAACTCCCCGGTGACCGGGTCGAGCAGCCGGGCCGAGAGCAGAACGAGAGAGGTGCGCACAGTCACTCCTGGAAGGGCGGGTCAGTCGGTGTCGGCGGCCGTCAGGGCGCCTTCGGCGAGGCCGAGTTCACGCTCGGCCGTGGTGATCGGCAGCCGCCGCACCGCGGGTGGGTCGTCCTCGGTGTCGGCGCTGTTGACGAGCATGCCGAGGCCGTCGAGGACGACGAGGATCTGGATGGCGGCCACCATCGGGTCGTCGGTGCGGAACTCCCCCTGCTCCACGCCGTCGCGGATCAGCGACTCCAGCCGGTCGCGCCAGGCCGCCTCCTGGACGGCCACCCGCTCGCGCAGCGCGGGCCGGTAGCGGCTCAGGTGCCGGGCGTTGAGCCACAGTCGGCTGATGTCGTCGAACGCCGGCCCGGTCGCCCGCGCGAAGAACCGCGCCAGATGCCGGGTCGGCGAGGCCCCGGCCCGGTCGGCCGGGAGGAGGGCGTCGAGTTCCGCGCCGACGGCGTCGCCGTAGGCCTCCGCCACCAGATCCTCCACCGCCGGGAAGTAGTGGCTGATCAGTCCGGGACGCACCGCCAGCTCCTCGGCGATCCGCCGCAAGGTGATGCACTCCAGTCCTTCGCTCAGCGCGACGGCTGACGCTGCGGCAACGATTTCCGCACGTCTGGCGGCGGGAGACTTGCGGATTCGCTTGTTCGGAACGCTTGACGGCATGGAATCGATGCTATTGAGTGTGCGACCAACAAGCAAGCAGGTGGGTTACCAGCACCCGGAGGAGCCGCATGGCGTCCACGATCCCCGACCCGCAACCCGGCACCGGCACCGCTCGGGAGACACCGCCGCCGCAGCCCCCCTCGGACCGGGCCGGCCGCGTCGAGGCGCACGGCATCGACCACATCCCCGACCACGAACGCCACGGCAGGCCGCGGCAGTTGTTCTCGGTGTGGGCGGCGGCCAACGTGAACTACCTGAGCCTGGTGACCGGGGGTGCCCTGATCCTGATGGGCCTGACCCTGTGGCAGGCGCTGGCGGTGATCGTGACGGGCAACCTCTTCTGGCTGCTCACCGGTCTGCTCTCCATATCCGGGCCGGCGGCGGGCGCCCCGAGCGAGGTCATCACCCGCGCGATGTACGGGGTGCGCGGAAACCGGGTCAACAACGCCGTCGTGGGCTGGCTGATCTCCGTCTGCTACTTCGCGCTGAACCTGGCCGCCGCCGCCACCGCGGCCTTCGCCCTGGTGGAGATGGCCGGCATCACCGCGAACACCGGTGTGAAGGTCGCCGTGGTGATGGTGGTCGCCGCGCTCACCCTGGCCATCGGTGTCTACGGCCACGCCATGATCATGAAGCTGTACCTCCCGATCACGCTGGCCCTGACGGCCGCCTTCGCGGTCGTCGCCGTGGGCGTGTTCCGGCACACCGACTTCTCGTACGTACCGGCCGAACCGCTCACCGGCACGGACCTGTGGGCGGTCCTGGCCGCCGGCGTCACCCTGATCGCGTCCGGCCCGCTGTCGTACACCACCAGCGCCGACTTCTCCCGCTACCTCCCACGTACCACGCCCGCCCGGTCCGTCGTCGGCTGGACCTTCCTCGGCGGCTTCCTGCCCGGTGCGGCCGTCTGCTCCCTCGGCGCCCTCGCCGCGACGGTGGTCGACATGACGGACCCGCAGGCGGGCCTGCGGCAGTTGCTGCCCGACTGGTTCGGCCCCCTCCTCCTGCTCGCCCTGGTCCTCGGCACGATCGCCATCAACGCCCTGACCGCCTACAGCGCCGGCCTCGCGCTCCAGGCCGTCGGCATCCGCATCCGCCGCTCGCTCAGCGTGCTCGCCGACGGTACCGCGGCCGTCGCCCTCACCCTGTACGGGCTCCTCGCCTCCAACTTCCTGGACACGGTCAGCAACGTCCTCCAGCTCACCGTCGTCCTGCTCGGACCCGCCCTGGCCGTCTACGCCACGGACATCGTGCTGCGCCGCAACCGCTACGACGGTCCCGCGCTGATGGACGAGACCCCCGGCGGCCCCTTCTGGTACACCGCCGGAGTCAACCCGGCCGGCGCCCTCGCCCTCGCCGGTGGCGTCACCGTCTCCGCCCTGTGCGTCAACACCCTCTACACCGGGCCGATCGCCCGCGCTCTCGGCGGAGTGGACCTCGCCCTGCCGGCCGGTCTCGTCACGGCCGCACTGCTCTACGCGCTCCTGACGCGCGGAAAATTCCGGGCGCCGACGGCCTGACGCGCGGTACGGTCCCTCGCATGTCTGACGAGGACGGCGTATTCGGCGAGAGCGTCGCCGCGCACTACGACGCATCGGTGGCGGACAGGTTCGCACCCGAGGTGCTGACCCCGACCGTCGACCTGCTGGCCGAACTGGCGGGCGGGGGAAGGGCCCTCGAGTTCGGCATCGGCACCGGCCGCGTCGCGCTGCCGCTGGCGGCCCGCGGCGTCCCGGTGCACGGCATCGACGTGTCCCGGGCCATGACCTCCCGGCTGGCCGCCAAACCCGGCGGGGACGCGGTCGGCGTGACCATCGGCGACTTCGCGACGACCCGGGTGCCCGGCACCTTCTCGGTCGCCTATCTGGTCTTCAACACCATCAACAACCTGACGACACAGGACGCCCAGGTCGACTGCTTCCGCAACGCCGCCGCGCACCTGGAGCCGGGCGGCAGGAGACGCAGTTCGGGCACGCCCACCTCGACGACGAAGCAGCCGCCCGGCTCCAGGTGCGC